>CAHJXE010000125.1 GCA_903644085.1 Hyphomicrobiales bacterium | reverse complement strand
CGGGCGGCAGGTATCGAGGAGGTCGAGCCGGCCCTCGCGCTCGACGAGTGCCGTCAGGATCGCCTCGGAGGCCGGGTCGATCGCGGCCTCGCCGAGCTGTGCCTTCGTGGCTTTGAGGATCTTAAGCGCGAGGTCGACCCCGACCTCGTCGTTGAGCGAGAGCGGCCCGACCGGCATCCCGGCCATGCGCCCCGCATTCTCGATCATGGCGGCGGGCACGCCCTCGGCCAGCATGAGGTGGCCCTCCAGGATGTAGGCGAGCACGCAGCGGTTGGCGAAGAACCCGCGCGCGTCGTTGACCACGATCGGGGTCTTGCGGATCGCCCGGACATAGTCGAGCGCGGTCGCGAGCGCGGCGTCGCCGGTCGCCCGTCCACGGATGATCTCGACCAGCATCATCTTCTCGACGGGCGAGAAGAAGTGGATGCCGACGAACAGCTCCGGCCGCGTGGACCCGCCCGCGAGCCCCGAGATCGGCAGCGTCGAGGTATTCGACGCGAAGACGCAGTCCGGCCGGATCGCCGCCTCGACCTTCGCGATCACCTCGGCCTTGACCGCCGGATCCTCGAACACCGCCTCGATCACGAGGTCGCAGGCCCGGAGGTCCGCGTAGTCGCCGCTCGCCCGGATGCGCCCGAGGAGTGCGTCCCGGTCGGCGCTCTTCGCGCGGCCCTTGTTGATCTGGTCGGTGACGAGCTTGCGCGAATAGGCCTTGCCCGCCTCCGCGGCCTCGCCGTCGCGGTCGATCAAGACCACGTCCATGCCGGCCAGCGCGGTCACGTAGGCGATGCCCGCCCCCATGAAGCCGGCACCCACTACGCCGACGGTCCTGATCGACGTCGGGGCCGCGCCGGCGGGCCGGCGCGCGCCGCGGTCGAGCTCGGTCTTCGACAGGAACAGCGTGCGGATCATCGCGGCCGCCTCCTTGGAGCGCAGGATCTGCGCGAAGTACCGGCTCTCGACCTTCAGCGCGAGGTCCATCGGGAGTTGCAGCCCCTCGTAGACGGCCTGCAGGATGGCCTTCGCTGCGGGATAGTTGTCGTGCGTCTCGCGGCGGTAGATCGCGTTGGCGGGCGGCCAGATCATCATGCCGGCGGGCGAGTAGACCCTGCCGGACGGGGCCTTGAATTTCGGCGCGTCCCAGGGCGCGACCGCCGAGCCGCCGGCCTTGATCCAGGCCTTCGCCGTGCCGACGATCTCGTCCCGCGCCACGACCTCGTGCACGAGCCCCATGCCCTTCGCCATGCCGGGGCGGATCTGCTCGCCCCGCAACAGCATCTGGAGCGCGTCGCCGGTCTGCATGAGCCGCGCGATGCGCTGCGTCCCGCCCCCGCCCGGGAACAGCCCGACCTTGATCTCGGGCAGCCCGACCCGCGTGGCGTCCTCGGAGGAGAGCACGCGGTAATGGCACGCGAGCGCGAGTTCGAAGGCACCGCCGAGGCACAGCCCGTGGATCGCCGCCGCGAAGGGTTTGCCGCAGGTCTCCAGCCGCCTGTAGAGCAGCGACAGCCTGCGGGACTCCTCGAAGAAGAAGCTCATCGCGGCCGCCTCCCCGGTCTCCCGGACGAGGCGCGCGTACTCCGCCCCTAGCGCCTGGAGCATGGTGAGGTCCGCGCCACCCGAGAAGGCGGCCTTGCCGGACGCGATCACGCAGCCCTTGACGTCCGGATCTGTCGCGACCCGCTCCACGATCGCCGCGAGCTCGCCCATCACGTCCGGCGTGATGACGTTCATGGATCGCCCCGGCATGTCCCAGGTCGCGAGCGCGATGCCGTCCGCGTCGATCTCGAGTGAGAGGTTCGTCGAAGTCATGGGACGCTCCCTATCGTACGTTTTCGGACAGCTTGGATCTTAAGGTCTGAAGGGGACAAAGCCTCGAGCGTCCGCACCTGTTCGGGTCAAGGCTTATGGACAGACACCCGACTTGCAAGGCCTGTCGCGACGACGAACCGCTCGGCTTCGAGTTCACGATGGCGTTCCAGCCGATCGTAGACGTCGAGGCCGACCGGATCTGGGGCTACGAGGCCCTGGTGCGCGGACCGGAAGGTCAATCGGCCGGCTCCATCCTCGACCAGGTCACGGATGCCAACCGCTACAAGTTCGATCAGGCGGCGCGGGTCAAGGCGATCGAGCTCGCCGGCCGGCTGATCCCGTCGCAGGACACGCGCCTCTCGATCAACTTCATGCCGAACGCCGTCTACGAGCCGAAGGCCTGCATCCGCGCCTCGCTTGAGGCGGCGAAGCGGGTCGGTTTCGACAGGCACCGTCTCATGTTCGAGTTCACCGAGAACGAGCGCATGGGCGACGCGGCCCATGTCCAGAACATCATTACGGAGTACAAGAAAATCGGTTTCACGACGGCGCTGGACGATTTTGGCGCCGGTTTTGCCGGGCTCAACCTGCTCGCGCAGTTCCAGCCCGACCTCATTAAGATCGACATGGAGCTGATCCGCGGGATCGAGGGATCGGCCGCCCGGCAGATCATCATCGCGGGGATCCTGTGCATCGCGGAGGCGCTGCACATCACGGTCCTGGCCGAAGGCATCGAGACCGAGGCGGAGCTCCGCGTGCTGAAAGCCGCGGGCATCCACCTGTTCCAGGGATACTATTTCGCGAAACCCGCGATCGCCGCGATGCCGCGAGCGCGCGGCATCGGGACCGCGCCGATCGTGGAGCGGCTCATCGCTTGAGCGTGCGTCTCAGATGTTGTTGCCGCGCTTGCGCAACTCCGTGCGCATTCGCTCGGTCAGCCGGCCCGCCACCTCCTGCCCGAAGCGCTGACCGACCGCCATCGTCTGCTGCGCCATGACGGGCGTCAGGCGCGCCAACTTCTCGCCCGTCGGACTCCGGTAGAAGGCCACCATCTGCTGCAATTCGGTCTTGTCGAACGACTTCGCGTAGATCGCCGCGATGTCGTTCACGAGACCGGTCTTCGAGGCCGACATCTCCTGCGAGATCATCGGCATGGCGTCGTCGAAGTCCTTCGCGGCCTTCGGGCTTCCGCCCGTCAGGGCGGGCTTCAGCGCCTGAAGGACGGTCGGCACGACGGCGTCGAAATTGTCCGCGATCTTCATTGCGCCCATCAGGTCCCGGGCGAGCGCGAGTTGATCCGCATCCTGGGCGAGAACCGGCTGGGTCGTCGCCAGGGTGGCCAGAACGAGGCCGATCGCTGCCAATCGCATGATAAATCCTTCCCGCGAGCGTCAGACGCGCTCGATGATCGTGGCGGTTCCCATACCAGCCCCGATGCAGAGCGTCACCAGCGCGACGGCCGTGTTCGTGCGCTCCAGCTCGTCGAGGACGGTGCCGAGGATCATCGCGCCCGTCGCGCCCAGCGGATGGCCCATCGCGATCGCGCCGCCCGCCACGTTGACCCGGTCCGGGTCGAGGTCGAACGCCTGGAGGTAGCGCAGAACGACGGACGCGAAGGCCTCGTTGATCTCGAAGAGGTCGATGTCGGATTTCGTCATTCCGGCGCGCCGGAACAGCTTTCGCGTCACGTCGACCGGCCCCGTGAGCATCAGGGCCGGCTCCGACCCGATATTCGCGAAGGCGCGGATGCGCGCCCGCGGCTTGAGGCCGGCCGCCACCCCGGCCTCGCGCGAGCCGATCAGCACCGCTGCCGCCCCGTCCACGATGCCGGACGAGTTGCCCGCGTGGTGGACGTGGTCGATCGCCTCGAGCTCGGGATGGGCCTCGATCGCGACCGCGTCGAACCCGCCCATCTCGCCCATCTGCACGAAGGAGGGCTTGAGCTGGCCGAGCGACTGCATGTCCGTGCCGGGCCGCATGTGCTCGTCGCGGTCGAGGATCACGAGCCCGTTGACGTCGCGCACCGGCACGACCGAGCGCGCGAAACGGCCCTCCGCCCACGAGCGCGCGGCGCGGCGCTGACTCTCCATCGCGTAGGCGTCGACGTCGTCGCGGCCGAACCCGTATTTCGTCGCCACGAGGTCGGCCGAGACGCCCTGCGGCATGAAGTAGGACTTGATCGCGATCGCGGGATCGACCGGCCAGGCGCCGCCCGACGCCCCGAGCCCGATCCGGCTCATCGATTCGACGCCGCCCGCGACCGTCATGTCGTGCTGCCCGGACATGACCTGAGCGGCCGCGAAGTTCACGGCGTCGAGGCCCGAGGCGCAGAAGCGGTTGATCTGCACGCCCGGCACGACGTCGCCGTAATCGGCGACCAGCGCGGCCGCGCGCGCGATGTCCCCGCCCGCCTCGCCCACCGGATCGACGCAGCCGAGCACGACGTCGTCGACGAGCGCCGTGTCGAGGCCGTTGCGCTCCCGGATCGCGCGGAGCGCCGTCTCGGCGAGCCGCAACGCCGTCACCTCGTGCAGCGCGCCGTCCGGCTTGCCGCGCCCGCGCGGCGTGCGGACGTGGTCGTAGATGTAGGCGTCCGGCATGTCAGAGCATGGGCCGGTTCGGCAGCGGCACGAGGTCGAAGGCGTAGATCCGCTGGCCGCTCATTCCTCGCTCCCTCGCAGGATGTCTCTCGCGACCCGGTGTAGGACGGCGGCGCTCGCAAGCCAAATTGCCAGGAAGACGCTTAGTCGTGACCATGCTCCGCAGGCGGGCTGAGACGCCAAGGATCCCGGCTGCCGGAGCAAGCATGCCCACGCCAACAGCCGCGCCCGCGACGGTCTAGATCGACGCAACCAGCAGCGAACCTTCTCAGAACATCTCCCGCGGCAGCCCCATCACCGCGTCCGACCCCGCCTCGATGCGCCGCGCCAGCGCGCCCGCCTCCGGCATCATGCGCTCCATATAGAAGCGTCCGGTGACGAGCTTCGCGTCCATGCGGGCCGCGACCCCGTCGCCCTCGTGTCTGCGGGCGAGCGCGGCCTTCGCCATGCGGGCCCACATGTACCCCATCGCGACCAGCCCCATGAGGTGCATGAACTCGCCGGCGCCCGCGCCCGCGTTGTCGGGCTTCGCGAAGGCGTTGTTCATGAACCACATCGTCGAGCCCTGGAGCTGGCCGAGGCCCTTCGCGAGCGGCTCGACATAGGGCTTCATCACGTCGTCGGCGTTGTCGCGGCAGAAGCCCTCGATCTCGCCGAAGAACGCCATCACGGCCCGGCCTGCGTCGCGGGGCAGCTTGCGGCCCACCAGGTCCATCGCCTGCACGCCGTTCGCGCCCTCGTAGATCATCGCGATGCGGGCATCGCGCACGAATTGCGACATGCCCCATTCCTCGATGTAGCCGTGCCCGCCGAGCACCTGCTGGGCGCGCACCGCATTCTCGAAGCCGAGATCCGTCAGCACGCCCTTGACGACCGGCGTCAGGAGGCCGAGGCGGTCGTCAGCCGCCTGGCGCTCCGCCGCGTCCTCGCTGCGGTGCGAGACGTCGGCCGCGAGTGCGGTCCACAGCACGAGCGCGCGCGCCCCCTCGTTGAAGGCGCGGATCGTCATCAGGTTGCGGCGCACGTCCGGGTGCACGATGATCGGGTCGGCGGGGCGCGACGGCTCGGCGGCGCCGGTCAGCGCGCGCCCTTGCAGCCGCTCCTTCGCGTAGGCGGCGGCGTTCTGGTAGGCGACCTCAGATTGCGCGAGCCCCTGCACGCCGACCGCGAGGCGCGCCTCGTTCATCATGACGAACATGGCGTTGAGGCCGCGATGCGCCTCGCCGACGAGCCAGCCCGTCGCACCGTCGTAGTTCATGACGCAGGTCGCGTTGCCGTGGATGCCCATCTTGCGCTCGATCGCCCCGCACGCGACGGCGTTGCGGGCACCGGCCGAGCCGTCCTCGCCGACCAGCATCTTCGGCACGACGAAGAGCGAGATACCCTTCGTGCCAGCGGGCGCGCCCTCGATGCGCGCCAGCACGAGGTGGATGATGTTCTCCGCCAAGTCGTGCTCGCCGGCGGAGATGAAGATCTTGGTGCCCGTGATCGCGTAGGAGCCGTCGGCATCGGGTACGGCCTTCGTGGTGAGGAGCCCCAGATCCGTGCCGCAATGCGGCTCGGTCAGGTTCATCGTGCCGGTCCACCGGCCCGACACCATGTTCGGCAGGTAGAGCCGCTTCTGCTCGTCCGAGCCATGGATCATCAAGGCCGCGACCGCGCCCTGGGTCAGCGCCGGATACATGCCGAGCGCGAGGTTGGCGGAGGAGAGGAACTCCTGCATCACGGTGTTCAGGTAGCTGGGCAAGCCCTGCCCGCCATGGTCCGCGGGCGCCGACAGGCCCATCCAACCGCCCTCGACATAGGCGCGGTAGGCGTCCCGAAAGCCGGTCGGCGTCGTGACCCGGCCGTCCGGGTGGCGCGTGCAGCCCTCCCGGTCGCCGGCCTGATTCGTGGGCGTGAAAACCTCCTCGCACAGGCGCGCGCCCTCGCCGAGTATGGCGTCGACGACGTCGGGCGACGCGTCGGCGAATCCGGCGAGGTTGTCGTAGCGCTCGACCTGCAAGACGTCGGTGAGAAGGAACCGGACGTCGTCGACGGGTGCCTTGTAGGTGGGCATGAGCGATCTCGCACGAAAAGAGGTGATTTCGGAGGGTTTGCCCGATCCGGCGCATCCGGATGAACCAAGCGGCCGGGATGCAGCATCGTCCGACGCCGACCACTCCCGAGCCTTAACCCTGTCTTTACCTTCCGCCGCAAAGGTGAGCCTGCGACCCGGATCGTCAACGTTTACTTCACGATTGACGTCACCACCATCGTGTCGCGGCGATCGGTCCCGAGGGGATCAGGCCGATCGCTGCCTTGCCCCCTCGCGACAGGCGCAGCGATGAGACAGACGGCACAGGTGAAGACCCAGCAGGACGGCCGCGGCGCTCCCACCGACGCCGCGACCCGTGCCGGAGAGACTATCGACGCCTGGATCGAGGCGGCTCTGGCCGAACAACAGAAGAGGGTCGCGCCGAGACCGAATCAGGAACCGGATCAGTTCGCGACGGAGAGCGTCGAGCGACCGAAGCGGGTGATCCGAGATCGCACTCCTGCGGAGACGAGCGGCATCGAGACTCTCACGGCTGCGATCGCGGCGAGCGAGCGCCGCGTGGCCGAGAAGACCACGGTCGCGCTGGACTCCGTCACAACATGGCCCGAGCGCGCTCAGGAGCGCCCACCCAACGGCGTCAACGGCGCGATGCGTGCGTCCGAGCACAAGCCCGACACGATCGAGCGCGAGGCCGAGACCGGTGAAGGTCCGGCCGGGAGCCAAGCCGTGGCTGCGATCGAGCGGATCGAGAGCCGGCCCGGCACGCCCTCGGCCCGCGACGGTGCCCCGACCGCCATCGAGGATTCGCTGCGCAGCTTCGAGGCGCGCATGAGGGACCTCTCGGACCGTCTCACGGGTCCCCGCTCGATCGGACGCCGCGGCGTCTCCCCGGCTGACGAGATCGGCGACGCGGTCGCCGAGATCCGCTCGCATCAGGCCGCCATTGAGGCCGGAACCGTCGGGCAGCGGACCGTTCCTGTCCTTTTATCCTCTTCGGTCTCGTCCCCCTCGGTCGTGCCTCTCTCGGCCGCGCCGATTCGTGGCTACGGCGACATGCTGTCCGCGATGCGCACGGACATCGCGCGCATCGCCGGCAAGGTCGAGAACCCAAGGCCGCCGGCGCTCGACGGATTGAAGAACGAGATCGAGACGTTGCGGGGCTCCCTCGCGGACCTCCCGAAGAGGGAGGATCTGGGGGCGATCGAGCAATCCGTCGCGGCTCTCGCGGAAGAGGTCACGACGATCCGTCGTGAGGGCCGCGCGATCGGCATCAGCCAGATGGACGCGTTGCAGGCGGAGATCCGCCGGATCGGGGCGGCCGGCAGCTCGATGGATCATGCCAAGCTGTCGCGCGATCTCGATGTCCTTTCGCACAAGCTCGACTTCGCGTCCGCGAGCGGGATCGATCCGACCGTCATGGCGGCGATGACCGGGCAGCTGGACGAGATCCGCGCGTCACTCGACGGTCTCGCGGGCGCCAGGGAGGTCGCGCTCCTGGGCCAGCAGATCGCGGATCTCAATCGCGACGTCGCGGCTATCGGCAAGGGCCAGATCGATCCCGCGGATTTCGCGTCCCTGAAGGGAACCGTCGAGGAGATGCGCACGACGCTCGCCCGGCCGGTCTCGGGCGGCCAGAAGAATGCGGGCCCGGTGCAACTCGCGCGGGGCCAGCTCGAGCCGATCGAGTCCCTGCTTGTGACGCTGGCCGACAAGATCGACCGCGTGGAGCGCCACGTCGCGGATCCGGAGGCGCTCGACCAGCTCGAGCGTCAGCTCGCGGCTCTCACGACGGTGCTCGGACCGTCGAGCGGACGCGACCCGTCGCTCGCCTCCCTCGAACACGCCATGAGCGCCCTCCTGCGGGAGGTAGGGTCCTGGCGGGACGGGGCGGCCGAGATCGCCGACCGCGCCGCGCGCAACGCGGTCGCCGAGACGGTACAGTCCTGGTCGCCCGCATCCGATCCGGTCCAGCATCAGGACTACGTCGGTCAACTCGCGGGACTGCGCGAGGATTACGCGGCGGTCGAGAAGCGCGTCGATCGTAGCCTCGAAGGCGTTCAGGCGACTCTGCAGGACGTCGTACAGCATCTGACCGGGCTCGATCGTCAGGACGGATCGCGCAAGGCCCGGCAGGACGCCGACGTCGAGTCGCATGTCGCCGCGCCGAAGCCGACGGCCATCCGGCAAGGCGAGCCGGCCGAGGAGATCCTGCTCGAGCCCGGTGAGCGGCCGAGCGGCCGAGCGCAGGCCGGCACGCCCACGATCGATCCCGGAGACA
>CAHJXE010000124.1 GCA_903644085.1 Hyphomicrobiales bacterium | reverse complement strand
GCGGCAGCGCCGTCCGGGTGAGGGGCTTCGGCTCGCGAGCGGCGTCGGGAGTCCAGCGCCCCTCATCCGGTCGCACCGCCGTGCGACTCGACTTCTCCCCGCTCCGGCCTTCAGCCGGACCGGGGAGAAGAGGGAGCTTGCGCCTCCTCACGCCCGCGCCCCGAACAACCCCGTCGGGCGCACGAGCAGCGTCAGGATGAAGATCAGGTAGATGCCGATCTGCCCGACGCTGTCGCCGAAGAACAGGCCCGTCAGGCTCTCGACCACCCCGATGATCAGGCCGCCGACGAGCGCGCCGGGTACTGACCCCATGCCGCCGAGCACCACGATCGTGAAGGCGACGAGCACGAAGGCGCCCCCGATCCGCGGGTTGACGTAGAAGCCCGGCATGAGGAGCGCGGCCGCGACCGCGAGGCACGCGGCCCCGAGCCCGAAGGTGACGGCGTAGATATGCGGGACGTCGATCCCGACGAGGCTCGCGCCCAGCTTCTCGCGCGCGACGGCCCGGATCGCGCGGCCGAGATCGGTGTGCGAGAGGAGGAGCCACAGGAGGCCGGTCACGACGAGCGCACCGACGAACCCGTAGAGCTTCGGCCGCGACAGCAGGAGCGGTCCCGCTTCCACGACCTGGAACCCGTAATCGCCCTCCAGCGAGCGCGTGTCGGAGCGGAAGATCGCGAGGAGCGCATTCTCCACCACGATCGAGATGCCGAGCGTGACGAGAAGGATGTTGCCGTCCTGACCGTGGCTCGCCGGGCCGATGACGAAGCGCTGCAGCGCGTAGCCGGCCGCGAACATGACGGGCGTCACGATGAGGATCGACAGGTAGGGGTCGATCCCGAGCCACGCGCCCGCGAGCCACACGCCAAACATCGCGACGGTCAGAAGCGCGCCGTGCGCGAAGTTGATGATGTGGAGCACGCCGTAGACGAGCGTCAGCCCGAGCGCGATCAGCGCGTAGACGGCCCCGGTCAGGAGGCCGTTCACCGCCGCCTCCACGACGATCGCGGGGGAGAGCACCTGGACTACGCCGCCGCGCTCACGCCTTGGCGGGGAAGAGCGGCTTCGCGTCCGCGAAGGTGTCGGGGAAGATCACCTTGATCTCGCCGTTCTGCACCTGCGTGTTGACCGGGGCCGCGCCCGTGTTCTGGCCGTTCACGAACCGGGTCTCGCCGTAGGGCATGATGTGGCCCTTGAAGCCGGAGGTCGCGGCCAGCGCCTCCCCGATCTTCGCCCGGTCGGCGGATCCCGCGCGCTCGGCCGCGTCCGCGACGAGCTTCACGCAGGAGTAGTTCAGCAGCACGTTGTAGGAGAAGAACTTGCCCGACGCCTCGACGGCCTTGCGCAGCTCCAGCGCGCGCGGGTTCGTCGGATCGTACCAGTGATTGCAGTCCATCACGCCCGACGCCGCCTCCGCGAACTCCTTGACGAAGCGGAAGTTCGACGCGGCCCCGTTTAGCACCGCGTAGACGCCCTTCGGCCGGATGCGCTGCTGCTGCATGGTGCGGGCGAGAAGGACGAATTCGCCGTAATAGCTCGACGGGATGACGAGGTCCGGGTTCAGCGCGCGGATGCGGAGCGCCACGTTCGACATGTCGCGCGCGGGCGTCGGGTGCGCAATCGTCTCCAGCACCTCGAAGCCGCGCTTCGGCAGCTCGCTCGCCATCAGCTTCGCGAGGCCGGAGCCGAACAGCCCGTCCTCGTGGACGAGCACGACCGTCTTCGCGGGCTTGCCGGCCGCGTCGTTCAGCTTGGACAGGTTGTCGAGCGCGACGGTCGTCACCGTGCCGAAGCCCGGCGCGAAGCGGAACGTGTTCTTGAGCCCGCGCGACACGATCTGGTCGGAGACGCCGACATCCACGATGTAGGGCAGGTCGTAGCGCGAGGCCGCCTGGCTCGCCGCGAGGCAGATCGGGCTCGCGAAGCCGCCCACGATCGCCGAGACGCCCTCGGCCGCCATGCGCTCCACCTCCTGCGTGCCGGCCTCCGGGTTCGAGCGGGCGTCGCCGAACACGGTCTCGATCTTGGCGCCGCCGAGCGCCTTGATGCCGCCCGCGTCGTTGATCTCCCGGATCGCGAGCTCCGCGCCCGTGCGGCCGAGGTCGCCGTCCTGCGCCAGCGCGCCCGTCACCGGCTGCAGGATGCCGAGCTTGAAGACCGCCCCCTGCGCCCGCAGGATCGCGGGCGCGCCCAGGAGCGCGGCGGACGCGACGCCGCCGGCGAGCGCCGAGCGGCGGGAGATCGGGGAGGTCGTGATCATCGTGAGGCCTCGTCTGAAGGGCTGGCGCCCTCGCGATAGTCATCGCGGGCGGCATGCCCGAGCGCAAGCGGCCGCATGAGGCATGCCACCTATTCCGGCGTGCCAACCTATTTCGGGCGCGCCTGCATCGTGGCCTTCTGCTCCGCCGCGCGGTCCTTGTAATCGTAGGTCGGGTAGAAGTCCGTCCGGTAGGGACCCCAGGCGGTGTTCTCGAGCGCGACGTTGACCTCGCGCAGCTTCTCCGGCGGGAAGCGGAGCGTGACGACCTGCCCGATCCCCATCACGACGTACCAGGACACGATCTCGACGCCCGCCGGCGGGAACTGGTCGAAATAGCCTTGGCGGAAGAGCGCTTCGTTGATGTCCTTCAGGTTCTTCGCCTGGTCGTGGCGCATGAACACGGTCAGCATCATGGTGCCGTCGGCGGTCTCGCGGACCGGCGCCACCGTGCCGGGCTGAGTCTGGGCGATGGCGGCCGGCGCGAAGAGGGCCGCGACGGGCGCGAGGAGCGCCGCCGCGAGGGCGAGGCGGATGGTGTTCGTCATGTCGGGTCTCCGATCGATGCAGTTGAACGCGTCAGGCAGCTCCGAGCGCCTCGATCTCGCCCGAGACCGCGAGCCACTCTTCCTCCGCGCCCGAGAGCGCGACGGCCGCGTCGGCCCGCATCTTGGCGAGACCCTCGGCCTTGGCGCGGTTCTCCGCGAAGGCGCGCCCGCCCGCCATCGCGCCATCGATCTTCTTGATCGCGGTGCCGAGTTTGTCGATGCGGATCTCGAGGTTGTGCAGCTTCTTCTTCAGCGGCACCGCGAGGTGGCGGCGTTCGGCCGCGAGCCGGCGCTCCTCTGCCTTGTCGGCCTTGTCCTCTTCCGGCTTCGCCTTGGCGGGGCTGGCGTCGCCCGAGAGCACGAAGCGGCGGTAATCGTCCATGTCGCCGTCGAATGGCTTCACCGCCCCGTCGCCCACGATCCACAGCCGGTCCGCGCAGGCCTCGATCAGGAAGCGGTCGTGGCTCACGATGATGACCGCGCCCTCGTAGCCGTTGATCGCCTCCACCAAGGCGGTACGCGAGTCGATGTCGAGGTGGTTCGTCGGCTCGTCGAGGATCAGCATGTGGGGCGAGTTGAAGGCCGCGAGCCCCATGAGGAGCCGCGCCTTCTCGCCGCCGGACAGGTTGCCGACGGGCGTGTCGCTCTTCGGCCCCGCGAAGCCGAACCGGGCGCAGCGCGCGCGGATCTTCGCCTCGGGCTGGCCGGGCATGCGGGCGCCGACAGCCGCGAAGGGGGTCGAAGCGTCGGACAGCTCGTCGAGCTGGTGCTGGGCGAAATACGCGACGTCGAGCTTCGACGAGCGGCGGATCTCGCCGCCCTGCGGGTCGAGCCGCCCGCCGATCAGCTTGCAGAAGGTCGACTTGCCGTTGCCGTTGGAACCCAAGAGCGCGATCCGGTCGTCCGGCAGGATGGTGAGGTCGAGCCGCTTCAGGATGGTGCGATCGCCGTAGCCGGCCGCGACCCGCTCCAGCGCGACGAGCGGCGGGGAGAGCTGGCGCTCGGGCGAGGGCAGGATGAAGGGTAGCGTCTCCTCGTCGACGAGCGTCGCGGTCGGCTCCAGCTTGGCAAGCCGCTTGAGGCGAGACTGCGCCTGCCGGGCCTTGGAGGCGGTGGCGCGGAAGCGGTCCACGAAGGCCTGGATATGCTTGCGCTCGGCCTCCTGCTTCGCGGCGAACTTCGCCTCCAGCCGGCGCTTCTCGGTCAGCTGCTTGGCGAAGGACGTGTAGCCGCCACGGTAGACGGAGAGCTTGCCTCGATCGAGATGCAGGATGTGGTCGACGGAGGTGTCGAGGAGGTCGCGGTCGTGGCTGATGACCAGCACGCTGTGGGGGTAGCGCGCGAGGTAGTCGTAGAGCCAGAGCGTGCCTTCGAGGTCGAGGTAGTTGGTGGGCTCGTCGAGCAGCAGCAGGTCGGGTTCGGCGAAGAGCACGGCCGCGAGCGCGACGCGCATGCGCCAGCCGCCCGAGAAGGACGAGCAGGGCCGCGCCTGAGCGTCCGCGTCGAAGCCGAGCCCGTGCAGGATGGTGGCGGCGCGGGCGGGCGCGGCGTGCGCCCCGATATCCACGAGCCGCGTCTCGATCTCGGCGCGGCGCATGCCTTCCGCGCCCTCGGCCTCCGCGATCAGCGCGGCGCGCTCGACATCGGCCGCGAGCACCACCTCGACCAGCGATTCCGGCCCGCCCGGTGCCTCTTGGGCGACGGCCCCGATGCGCACGCCGCGCGGCAGCGCGACCGAACCGCCCTCGGACGCCAGCTCGCCCTGGACGAGCTTGAAGAGCGTGGTCTTGCCTGCGCCGTTGCGGCCCACGAGCCCGACGCGCGAGCCTGTCGGCAGCGCCACGCTCGCCTTGTCGAGGATGAGCCGGTCGCCGATCCGGTAGGTGAGCTCGTTCACATGCAGCATGCTTGGCCTTGTGGCGCTGCAATGCAGCAGAGGCAAGGTGCGCGTGACAGCGACCGATCTAGTCAACCGATCCGCCTGACGCTCGATCTGCGCGCAAATTTTCCGCGCAGGTCGTCAGCAGGGTGGCGAGTCGGTCGGCTTCCTCAGTCTCAAAGGTCTTCGTCAGAACGTCCTCGACTTTGGCGACCAACCGGTGTGCGTCTGCGAGCAGAACACGGCCGTGCGACGTCAGCTCGGTGTGGAGCACGCGCGCGTTAGCCGGATCGGCATGGCGGACGAGAACGCCGTCGCGCTCAAGGTTGGCGAGCATTCCCTGCATGGTCTGCGGAGTCACGAAGGCCGCGCGTGCAAGACGTGCGTTCGACAGGCCGGCTTCCGCCTCGACGGAACAGAGGATCGCATATTGCGGCGCCGTAATCCCGGTCGCACGCAACGCCTCGTCCATGCTCATACGCAGCGCATGTTGCACCCGCTTCATCGCGTAACCCAGTCGTTTGGCAACATTCTCGGGTGCGCCGGTCGTCGACATATCAGGTGCCTTACATAATATCAGTTACCTGATACGAAATGCCTAAGCAGTGAGGATGGCTCATGGTCACGCTGGATCCCCGATCAGGCTACGTCGTGCTGATCAACACCTTCACCGTCCAGCCCGATAAGGCTGAGGAGCTGTTGCGCATCCTGTCCCGGGCAACCGAGCACGGCATGCGGCATCGCCCGGGTTTCGTGTCCGCCAACCTGCACGTCAGTCGCGACCGGCGTTACGTCACCAACTACGCCCAGTGGAGCAGCCAGGCGGATCTCGACGCGATGATGAGCGATCCCGCTGCCCGCGTGCATATGGGTGAGGCAGCCGCGATGGCTGATTCGTTCGAACCGATCTACTACGAGCTCCGTCAGTCGCATTCTGCCGCCTGATCGCGGTGATCGAGACGGCCCACGTCGATGGTCGCGAATCCTATTGAGATCGTCATACTCGCTGATCACACCTTCGCCGCGATCGCCCGATCAGTGCCGCACTTGCGGTCCCACAATGGTCGGCCAGGGATGCGCCTTCTCGAAGGCGCGGGCGGCACGCAGCACCAGCCCGTCGCGCATCATGGGGCCGACGATCTGGAGACCGACAGGCAGGCCCGCCGAGGTAAACCCGCACGGCACCGAGGCGGCGGGCTGCAGCGTCAGGTTGAAGTGATAGCTGAACGGCGTCCAGCCGAGCCAGTTCCGGCCGAAGCGCCCGTCCGGCGGCGCGTCGTGGCCCGCTTCGATCGCGGTCGTGGCGATGGTCGGCGTGAGGAGGAGGTCATAGCGCGCGTGAAAAGCCTCCATCGCGGCGTAGAGCGCGCCGCGCGCGTTGGCGGCCGCGACGAAGTCCGCCCCGACGATCGTGCGGCCCTGCTCGCCCGCCGCCACGAAGCCCGGATCGATCTCGCCCCAACGCGCCTCCGGGACGCCGCGCAGCACCAGCCAAGCGCCCGTAAACCAGAGCGTCTCCAGGATGTCGATCGGGTCGGACCAGCCGGGATCGGCCTCCTCGACCGTCGCGCCGAGGTCCTCGAAGACGCGGGCGGCTTTCGCGGTCAGCTCCGCCACCTCCGGGTCGACGTTGCCGACATAGCCGAGGCGCGGCGACCAGGCGATCTTGAGCCCTTTGACCCCGAGTTCGAGCCCGGCGAAGTAATCCTGCGGGGGCGTCACGAGCGCCGTCATGTCCCGCGCGTCCGGGGCCGCGATGATGCCGAGCATGATCGCGGCGTCCGAGACGGTGCGGGCGATCGGCCCGACATGCGACACGATGCCGAACGGGGACGGCGGAGAGGCCGGCACGCGCCCGAAGCTCGGCTTGATGCCGAACACGCCGCAGAACGAGGCCGGGATGCGGATCGAGCCCGCGCCGTCGGTGCCGAGATGAAGCGGCCCGAGTCCCAACGCCGCCGCCCCCGCGGCCCCGGCGGACGAGCCGCCCGTCGTCATGCGCGTGTCCCACGGGTTGCGCGCGAACCCGTAGAGCGGGCTGTCGCCGAGCCCCTTCCAGCCGAATTCCGGGAGCGTGGTCTTCGCCCAGGGGATCGCGCCCGACTCGATCAGCCGGTCGACCGAGGGCGCGTTCTCGGTCTCGTGCGCGTCGGTCGTGGTGTGAGACCCGCGCCGGGTCGGGTGTCCCGCCCAGAGCATGTTGTCCTTCACCGTGAACGGCACGCCGTCGAGCGGGCCGGAGGGCTTGCCCGCCCGCCAGCGTCGCGCCGAGGCCTTGGCGGCCGCGAGCGCCCCGTCACGGTCGATCAGCGCGAAGGCGTTGACGGAGGGCTGCATCCGTTCGGCCGCGTCCAAGACCTCCTTCACGTAGTCGGCGGGTGAGACCTTGCCGGTGCGGAACGCGTCGAGAAGGGCCGTCAGGTCGAGCGCGAGGGGATCAGGCATCAACTCATCCGTGAAGGAGCGCGATTGTCGCCGCGCGACGGTGTGAACTCAACCCGCGATCCACGTCCCGGATGGTCTCCCGCGCGATTTTGCGCTTTGATCGCCGCCAAGGCGCGTCGACGCCGTTCGGGAGTGACGATGATGAGGCGGATCAATCTATCGCTGACGAGCGCTCTCGCGGCCGCAGCGTTCTCGCTCTCCACCGCGCCGTCGAGGGGGCAAACCGCCATGCTGGTCGAGAAGAAGGTCTTCGAGCTGCCGAGCTACACGACGGAGGGCGGCGGCACGATCCGGAACCTCCGCATCGGCTGGGAGAGCTACGGCACGCCGAATGCCGACAAGTCGAACGTCGTCCTCGTCACACACTATTTCTCGGGTACGAGCCACGCGGCCGGCAAATACTCGGCATCAGATCAGGTGGCGGGCTACTGGGACCCGATCATCGGGCCGGGCAAGGCCATCGACACGGACAAGTACTTCGTCGTGTCGTCGGATACGCTCGTCAACATCAACGTCGGCACCCCGAACGTGGTGACCACGGGGCCCGCCTCGATCGATCCGGACACGGGCAAGCCCTACGGCATGGCGTTCCCGGTCGTGACCTTCGGGGACATGGTGAAGGTGCAAAAGGCGCTGCTCGACTCACTCGGCATTGCGAAGCTGAAGGCGGTCGTGGGCGCGTCGGGCGGCGCGCTCCAGGCCTACCAATGGGCGCAGGACTTCCCCGAGCGGGTCGAGCGCATCGTGCCCGTCATCGGGGCGGCGGGCAGCAACCCGTTCCTGATCGCGTGGCTCGACGTGTGGGCGCAGCCGATCCGGCTCGATCCGCACTGGAACGGCGGCGATTACTACGGGCGCGAGCCGCCGAAGGCCGGCGTCGCGGGCGCGCTCACCGTCGTCGGGCTGCACGCGAACGGCGCGGAGTGGGCCGCGCAGGGCTTCGGGTCGGCCCCGGCCGACCCGGGCAAGCCGCCCGCGAAGGCGCTCGACAACAGGTTCAAGATCCAGGCCGTCCTGGACGCCGCGGGCGAGACCCGCGCGGCGGGCGTCGACGCGAACACCTTCCTCTACCTCATCAAGGCGAACCAACTCGCGAGCACCGACCCGGCGCGGATCAAGGCGCCGACCCTCCTCGTGTCCTCGCCGAGCGACCTCGTCTTCCCGCCGGACTGGATCGAGCGCACGGCGGGCGCGATCGCGGCGAACGGGACGCCCATCGAGCGGGCCACCGTCTCGGGCCCGAACGGACACCTCAACGGCGTCCTGCACATCGCCCAGGCCGGGCCCGCCATCGCGGCCTTCCTGGCGAAACCCTTCAAGTGATCCGCAGCTAGAGCGGCTTACGGGACCTTGGAGGCCGACTCGGACGCGATGGCGGCCGTGTTCCAGGTCACGCCGGGCGGGGTGGCATCGGCCTCCTGCCGGGTGCGGTCGCGATGGCGGCCCCGGTTGGAGGCCTCGCGGATGCTGCCGTTACGCTTCTGCGCGTAGTAGTAGCCCCGCGCGTAGTAGGAGATCGCCCGCGCGTAGTCGCCGTTCGCGGTGCGGTAGGCGCCGGCCAGGTACTTGACCGCGTAGGTGAGGTTGGTCTCGGCGTCGAGCAGGCCGGCGGCGTTACCCTC
>CAHJXE010000123.1 GCA_903644085.1 Hyphomicrobiales bacterium | reverse complement strand
ATAGGACAGGCCCATCGTCATCAGGAGGCCGCCGATATTCGCGTAACCAAGGCCGAGCGTGCGGTACTGGTAGGACAGCTCCGCGATCTCTTTCGAGGGAAACTGCGCCATCGTGACCGAGATCTCGAGCACGATCGTCCAGAGCCGGCACAGGTGCTCGTAGCCCTCGACGTCGAAGCGGCGGCTCGCCCGGTCGTAGAACTGCAGGAGGTTCGCGGACGCGAGATTGCACGCCGTGTCGTCGAGGAACATGTACTCGGAGCACGGGTTCGAGGCCCGGATCCGCCCGCCCGCCGGGCAAGTGTGCCAGTCGTTCATCGTGGTGTTGAAGTGCAGGCCGGGATCCGCGGACGCCCAGGCGGCCGTGCCGATCTTGTCCCAGAGGTCGCGAGCCTTCAGCGTCTTCGTGACCTTGCCGGTCGTGCGCCCGACGAGGTTCCAGTCGGCATCCTGCTCGACGGCGCGCAGGAAATCGTCGGTCAGCGAGACGGAGTTGTTCGAGTTCTGGCCCGCGACCGTGAGGTAGGCCTCCGAGTCCCAGTCGAGGTCGAAGACCGGGAAGTCGACGCTCTTCGCGCCGCCGCGCGCCATCTGGACGACGCGGCGGATGTAGTTGTCCGGCACCTGGGCGCGGCGCGCGAGCTTGATCTCGCGCTTCAGGGCCGGGTTCTTCTCCGGGTCGAAGCAGCTCTCGCCCTCGCCCTCGCAGTTCACGCAGGCCTTCATGACGGCGCGCATGTGCTTCTGGACGGTCTTGGAGCCGGTCACGAGGGCCGCGACCTTCTGCTCCTCGCGCACCTTCCAATCGATATAGGTCTCGATGTCGGGGTGATCGATGTCGACCACCACCATCTTGGCGGCGCGCCGCGTCGTGCCGCCGGACTTGATCGCGCCCGCCGCCCGGTCGCCGATCTTGAGGAAGGACATGAGGCCGGACGAGCGCCCGCCGCCCGACAGCCGCTCGCCGTCACCGCGGAGCGCCGAGAAGTTCGAGCCCGTGCCCGAGCCGTACTTGAAGAGGCGCGCCTCGCGCACCCACAGGTCCATGATGCCGCCCTCGTTCACGAGGTCGTCCCGCACGCCCTGGATGAAGCAGGCATGCGGCTGCGGGTGCTCGTAGGCGGAGGTCGAGGAGGTCAGCTCGCCCGTGAACGGGTCGACATAGTAGTGCCCCTGGCCCGGCCCATCGATCCCGTAGGCCCAGTGCAGGCCCGTATTGAACCATTGCGGCGAGTTCGGCGCGCACATCTGGGCGGCCAGCATGAAGCGCAGCTCGTCGTAGAAGGCGCGCGCGTCGCTCTCGGCGGTGAAGTAGCGGCCCTTCCAGCCCCAATAGGTCCAGCAGCCGGCGAGACGGTCGAAGACCTGGGTGGCGGAGATCTCGGAGCCGTACCGCTCCGCCTCGGGCAGGGCCGCCAGCGCCGCCTCGTCGGCGACCGAGCGCCACAGCCAGGACGGGACGCCCGTCTCCTCGACCTTCTTCAGGCGCGCCGGGATGCCGGCCTTGCGGAAGTACTTCTGCGCCAGGACGTCGGCCGCGACCTGGCTCCACGATTTGGGCACGTCGATCCCGTCGAGCTTGAACACGGTCGAGCCGTCCGGGTTGCGGATCTCGCTCGTGGTACGCCGGAAGGGGATCTCCGCGTAGGGAGAGGTGTTCGCACCCGTGTGTCGCCGCTCGATCCGCATCTTGGAAATCCGCTCGTTGATCGTCCGCCCGCCAGAACCGTCCGCCCGACTAGATATAGTGGGTGAAGCGGCGTTCTGCCCGGCGGACACACAAGGGGTGCGATCCCTCATTCCTGTCAACACACAGCGGAGGCCCGTTTCCCCAACGGATTCAACGGCTTTGCGGACCGCCCGGGCGAGCGGCCGGCAAGACAGCTGTTGACAAGTTTATAAATTCGTCGAGCGCGCGATTGTTAATGGACTTTCAACCGCGTCTCTGGTTCAGGCTGAATCGGGATCCGACGTTGCGACGGCCCGTCCCTGGACAGGGCGGGGCCGCCTCGCCATAGTCCGGCGACATCCGGCGATATCCATGACCTTCAAAGAGATCCTGCTGCGCTCCTTCACCTGGTGGAACGGCCAGACCTGGGGCACGTACATCTACACGCGCCGCAAGGGCGAGTTCGTGGGGACGGACGAGCTCGGCAACCGGTACTACACGGCGCTCGGGCCGATGATCGACGTCTCGAACGGCCCGCAGCGGCGCTGGGTCATCTATAACGGCGAGGCGGACGCCTCGACCGTGCCGCCTTCCTGGCGCAGCTGGCTGACCCACACGCACGACATCCTGCCGTCCGAGCAGAAGTATGTGCCGCGCGAGTGGGAGAAGCCCCACCTCGCCAACATGACGGGCAGCGCGCAGGCATACCGGCCCCCTGGCTCGACGCTGGCCCGCGGCGAGCGTCAGGCCGCGACCGGCGATTACCTCGCCTGGTCGCCGGACGGCTGGTCGCCGACCGGACGCGAGGAGGACGGCAAGGCCGGGCCGGACGGCGACGTGCCGCAAGCCATCCAGCACCCCGGCACGCACGGCCACGAGCTCGACCTGCAGAAGCATAGCGGCTGACGCCAGATCGTCTTCGTTGCCCTGACCGGCGCGACTGCCTAAGCTTCGGGTCGGCCACGATCCGGAGATCCCATGCACCGCCGCACCCTGCTGAAGACCGCCGCAGCGTCGCTCCTGGCCTCGCCCGCGATCGCGCAGCCCGCCCGGACCGCGACGCTCCGCTTCGTCCCGCAGGCGAACCTGACGGCGCTGGACCCGGTCTTCACGACCGCGATCGTCACCGGCAATCACGCCTATTACGTCTTCGACACGCTGTATTCCTGCGCGGCGGACGGGCTGCCGAAGCCGCAGATGGCGGAGGGGCACGAGGTCTCGGCCGACGGGCTGACCTGGCGCATCCGGCTGCGCGAGGGCCTGCGCTTCCACGACGGCACGCCGGTGCGAGGCACCGACTGCGTGGCGAGCATCCGGCGCTGGTGCCAGCGCGACGCCTTCGGCCAGCTCGTCGCCAAGGTGGTCGACCGCTGGAGCGCGCCGGACGACCGCACGATGGAGCTGAAGCTCACCCGCCCGTTCCCGCTGCTGCTGACGGCGCTGGGCAAGCCGGACCCGTTCCAGCCCGTCATCATGCCGGAGCGCCTCGCGAAGACCGACGGCCTGACCCAGGTGACCGAGATGGTGGGCTCGGGGCCGTACCGGTTCGTGGCGAACGAGTACAACTCGGGCAGTCGCGTGGTCTACGAGCGCTTCGCCGACTACGTGCCGCGCGCCGGCGCGCCCGACTGGGCGACGGGCGGCAAGGTCGCGCACTATCCGCGCGTCGAGTGGTCGATCATCCCGGACGCCGCGACCGCCGCGGCGGCTCTGCGCAACGGCGAGGTCGACTGGTGGGAGCAGCCGCTGACCGACCTCCTGCCCTCGCTGGCGCGCAACCGCGACATCACGGTCGCGGTCGCGAACCCGCAGGGCAACCAGTCGCTCATGCGGCTGAACCACCTGCAGGCGCCGTTCAACGACGTGGCGATCCGGCGCGCCGTCCTCCTGGGGGTGAACCAGGACGACTACATGCGCGCGACCTTCGGGGACGACCAGTCGATGTGGCGCACCTGCCTCAGCGAGTTCCCCTGCGGCACGCCCTACGAGACGGACGATGGCGGCGTCCTGATGAAGAACGACCTCGGGGCCGCGAAGGCGGCGCTGAAGGCCAGCGCCTATGCGGGCCAGCGCGTCGTCGTGCTGAGCCCGACCGATTACCCGCCCGTGCGCCCGCTCTGCCTCGTGACGGCCGACCTCCTCGGAAAGATCGGCTTCAACGTGGACCTGCAGGAGATGGATTGGGGCAGCGTGATCCAGCGCCGCCCCAACCGCGGCACCGTCGATCAGGGCGGCTGGAGCGTCTTCTGCACCTACGGGTCGTCCGGCGGCTACGCGACGCCCGCGACCTCGTCGCTCGTCCGAGGACAGGGCGGGGCCGGCTGGTTCGGCTGGTGGACGAGCCCCAAGGCCGAGGAGCTGACCCAGGAGTGGGTCGACGCGCCCGACGCCGCCTCGCAGAAGCGGGTCGCGTCCGAGCTGTCACGCCTCGCGATGTCGGAGGTCGCCACCGTCCCGCTCGGGATCAGCTACCCGATGACCGCCTACCGCCGGAGCATCACGGGCGTGCTCCAGGGCGTCGCGCCCTATCCGTGGAACGTGCGGCCGGCGTGAGAGCCCCTCGTTCCTCATGCTGAGGTGCTCGCCGCAGGCGAGCCTCGAAGCACGTGAGGGCGGCGGTGCGTGCTTCGAGGCTGCCGTTGCGCGCCAGCACCTCAGCATGAGGAGACGGTGTCTGACGATCTCTCCGGGCCGTTCCCTCAGAGTACCACGTCGCGGTTGACGTTCTTGTAGAGCAGGTAGGCCGCGTCATCGAAGCCCGTCGGGTAGAACTGCTGGGGGCAGTAGCCGCCCATCCAGATGAAATCCTCCGCCCAGATCTCGTGCCACTCGGTGCCGAGCAGGTAGAGGCCCTGGCCCTCCAGCATGTAGAGCCCGTGCTCCATCACGTGGGTCTCGACGGCCGGGAAGAAGGTGCCCGGCGCGAACCACATGAGGTTCATCTCGAAGTCGAAGCGCAGATCTCCGTAGGGCAGGAGGAACTGGAAACTGCGCCCGTCGAGCCCGGTATGGTTGGTGCGGGGCACCGCGTCGCGATGCGACACGATCGGGTCCGGCGCTGCGACATCCGGCACGCTCTCGTAGCGTTTGCGCAGGGCCAGCACCCGGGCCGGCGCCTCGCCCGCGTTGCGGAGCCGAAACGGCACGCCCGGCGGGACGTACGCGAAACCGCCGGGCGTCAGCTCGCTCGGCGCACCCTCCGCGACCGAGATCGTGGCCGAGCCGCTGAGACAATAGAAGAAGTGCTGCACGCCTGCTTCCGCGAGAGGTCGGCGCGTACCGCCGCCGGGCTCGATCGTCAGCACGAACTGCGCGAAGCGTGCGCCGAGGACCGGAGCGGCGAGGAAGCGCACGTCCGTCGCCTCGTAGGCGGGCAGGCGGCTCATGAGGACGCCGTCGGGCGGGATGAAGGCGTAGTTCGGCCTGACGACCCCGCGATTGTGCCCGAACGCGCCGGGCGGCAGGCGGCCGGGCGCGATGGTCATGGCTGAGGGATGCATGGGCGGCCTTTCGGGATGCAGTCGTCGATCGGTCCAGGCTTTGCCCCGAATCGACCGCCCGACAAAGGCGCTCGACCGGCCCCGGCGTGTCCGGCCAACAGGCGCCGCGCCCTTTTTCCAACATCGTTCGCGTGTTAACGCCACGAGAGGTCGCGCGAGACGCCGGCCGCGAGGGGCAGGGCGTCCGGCGGATGATGTCACGGGTCGGAACGATACGGGGCCGCGGCGCGCTCTCGCTCGGGATGGTGGCGGCGGCGCTGTCGATGCTCTCGTCCGGTCCTGCTTCGGCCGACAAGATCAAGAACCCGACGGCCGTCCTGAACGGGCTCGACAAGATCACGGGCCGGATCATCTCGTTCGAGGTCGGGGTCGACGAGACCGTGCAGTTCGGCGCGCTCCAGATCACGCCGCGCGTCTGCTATTCCCGGCCGCCGACCGAGAGCCCGCAGACCGACGCCTTCATGGAGGTCGACGAGGTCACGCTCGACAACAAGTATCGCCGCATCTTCTCGGGATGGATGTTCGCCGCGAGCCCCGGCCTGCACGCGATCGAGCACGCGGTCTACGATGTGTGGCTGACGGATTGCAAAGGCGGCGTCGCGGTCATCGCCGAGCCGAAGGATCCCGAATCGGCCCCGGTCGTGGCCTCGAAGCCCGAGCGCCGCCGCGACCGCAGCCAAGCCTCACGCGAGGCCCAGCGCACCAATTCGGAGGGCCAGATCGACGTCGCGGCCCCCCGTGGCGTCGAGGTCCGGCCGACGCAGGCGCCGAGCCGCCGCTTCTTCCCGACGAACGCACCCCAGGGTGCGCCTCCCGGCAGCATGCCCGGCTACGGCGGCTTCAACCCGGACCGCTGAGCCTCGATCACGCCGTCGCGCACATGCACCACGGCGTATGGGTCCGCGTAGATCCGCCGCCAGCCCGGCATCCTGTCGAGCGCCGCCGCGACGGCGTCGCCGGGCAGGAGGATCGTCCAGGCGATCCCGTAGCGCGCGATGAGCCGGTCGAGCACGGGGCCGGGCGAACGGGTCGCGTCGCCATACTGCGACAGGAAGGCATCGCCGTACATGTCGGCGCGCCCGTCCACGAAGGGGCGGATGCCGGCCCAGATCAGGTAGCCCCCGAAGCCGTATTCGTTGAGGACCGGCTCCGCCCGTAGCGCCTCCGGCACGGCCGCCACGGCCGCGATCGGGGAGGCGGGACCGTCCACCCGAACGACCGGCGAGGCAACTCGCGCGGACACGAGGCCGACCGCGACGGCGACGACCACGGCGGTCGCCGGACGAGACGCGCAAGCGCGTCCTGTTCCCTTCGACGCGCCGTCCCGTGCGGTCGCGAGCGCGGCGGCGAGCGGGCACGCCAGGATGAGCGGGCCGATAGTCCCGAGCAGGATCTGATGGCGCGAATGGGTGAGCGCCATGTGCACCAGCCCGACGAGCAGAGCCAGCCGGACCGGCGGGACCCGGACGGGCCGGTAGAGCGCGAACCCGAGACAGGCCAGGATCGCGACACCCAGCGGGTTCAGCGTCGCGAAGCTGACCGGCTGCCATTCCGCGATCTCCGACAGGCTCGCCATGCGCAGGAGTTTCAGCGGGAACAGAAGTCCCTCCAGGCCGAACGGCGTCACGAGCGCCGAGCCCAGCGCGGCGATGCCGAAGGCCGACCAGGCGAGCGCGACCCGCACCCGCCCGCTCGCCGGGGCCGAGAGGAGCGCCTCGAGCGCGAAGGGCGCGACGAGCGCGATCCCGAACGCATATCCGCCGTGGAGGTTCGCCCAAACGGCCATGAGCGGCAGGAGCCACGGGCTCGGCGCGCGCCCCGCCCCACGTGCGTCGAGAAGGCCGATCGTCCAGGCGGTCAGGACCGGCAGTGCCAGGATGTGGGGACGCGCGAGAAGGCTCGTGCCGACGAGACCGAGCGCCACCAGGATGACCACGGTGAGCGGTAGAGCGGCGAGGTCGCGCGCGAGGCGGTGCCCGAGGAGCAGGACTGCGAGAGCCGTCGCCGCGGCGCACAGGGCCACGACGCCGCTCCAGCCGGCGGCCCTGAACGCGCCGGCCATCAGGACCTCCGACAACCATTCATGGGTCGTCCAGGGGGCGCCCGTCATGGTGAACGAGTAGGGGTCGGTGCGCGGGATCGCGCGATGATCGAGGATCCACTCCCCGGTGAGGACGTGCCACCACGTGTCGCCGTCGCCCAGCATGCCGGGATACCAGAGCCCGGTCGCGAACGCGGCCAGCGCCGCGACATGCACCGGCCAGAGCGCCGAGGCGGCGGGGGGCGGGGAGGCGGAGAGGCTCGCGGCGAAGGTCGCTGACTGACTCATGCCCCCACCATGAACCGGACACCTGAACCGAACTTTAGCGGTGTCGCTTAACGTCCCGGCGACGCCTTCGGGCGCAGAACCGCATCTCGGCAGGCGGGGAGCGGCATGGCGTCGACGTCACGCGGGACAGGACCCGAGATCTCGCTCGTGATCTGCACCCTGGACGAGCACGAGGCGATCGCGGGCGTGCTCACGGAGGCCGGAGCGGCGCTCGACGGCTTCGCCTACGAACTCATCGTGGTGGACGATTCCCGCGACGAGAGGACGGCAGAGATCGTGAGGCTCGCGGGACGCCGTGATCCGCGCATCCGCCTCGTGCGGCGCGAGGGTGTGCGCGGTCTGGCGTCCGCCTGCATCGCGGGCTGGGACGTCGCGCGGGGCGAGGTGCTGGGCGTGATGGACGGCGACGGGCAGCATGAGGTCGCTCTCGCGGGTCGGCTGATCGGCGACCTGCGGGCGGGAGAAGCCGATATCGCGGTCGCGAGCCGCTTCCGTCCTGATACCGAGACGGGATTGCGCGGTTGGCGGCGCGTGCTCAGCCGCGCGGGCGTCGGGCTGAGCCGGCTCGCGATCGGCGGGGGCACGAGCGACCCGATGTCGGGTTTCTTCTTTCAGACGCGCCGCTGGTTCGAGGACGTGCGTCCTCGCCTTTCCGGCCTCGGGTTCAAGATCCTGGTGGACGTGCTGGCATCGGGCAGGCGCGCACCGCGCGTCGTCGAGGTGTCGACGCGGTTGCGGGCACGTCAGGGCGGGGCGTCGAAGCTCGACCTGCGCGTCGGTATCGAACTCGTGGCGCAGCTGGTCGAGAAGCGCACGGGCGGCCACCTGCCCGGCCGCTTCGTGATGTTCGCCGGGGTCGGTGCGTCGGGCGTCGGCGTGCATCTCGCGATGCTGGCGGCGCTCGCGGACACGCTGCCGTTCTGGTTCGCGCAGAGCGTGGCGATCCTGACCGCGATGGTGTCGAACTTCCTCCTCAACAACCTGATCACGTTTCACGACCTGCGGCTCGTCGGCTGGGCGAAGCTGCGCGGGCTCGCGGGCTTCGTGCTCGCCTGCGCGTCCGGGGCGCTCGTGAGCGAGCTGGTGGCGATCGCGCTCGTCCAGTCGAGCGTGCCCGCGCTGGCGGCCGGCATGGGCGGCGCGTTGGTCGCGTCGCTCTGGAACTATTGGAGTGCGAGCCGGGCCGCCTGGGGCGTGGCGTCCGCCGACCGCGATGTCGCGGCAGGCACGCCGGTCCGCCATATCGGACTTGCCGGACTGGGCGACGCCGCGCGATAGCACCTCTCGTCGC
>CAHJXE010000122.1 GCA_903644085.1 Hyphomicrobiales bacterium | reverse complement strand
GACCGCGAGCGGGTTGCCGCTGCCCGCCACGCCCTCGATCGCGGCCTCGGTGTCCGGGTAGCTGTCGGCCGCGAAACGCGCGAGCGCGTCCGTGTAGGCGTCGGCTCGGGCCGATTGCGCCACGGGCAGGAGAAGAAGGAAAGCGAGAAAGGCGCGACGGAACATCATGGATGCGGCCTTGGCGCAGACCTCCTCATCCTGAGGTATCGACCGGAGGTCGGCCTCGAAGGACGCACAAGGACGGTGCGTGCTTCGAGGCTCGCCTTCGGCGAGCACCTCAGCATGAGGAGGGATTTGAAGGCCCGGGGGATGCCCCGGACCTCGGGTATCAGACGCCGGGCAACGCGCTCACGCGCCGCCGCACTTGCCGGTCTTGGTGTTGAAGTTGCCGCACTTCTTCTCGACCCAGTCGGCCACGAGGTCCTTGGAGCCGTCGAGCTCCTTCGACCAGGCGTCGCCGGCCACGAGACCGTCCGTCTTCCACACCACGTCGAACTGGCCGTCGGCCTTGATCTCGCCGATGAAGACCGGCTTCGTGATGTGGTGGTTCGGCAGCATCTTCGAGGTACCGCCCGTGAGGTTCGGGGCCTCGGTGCCGGGCAACGCGTCGATGACCTTGTCCGGGTCGGTCGACTTCACCTTCTCGACCGCCTTGACCCACATGTCGAAGCCGATCACGTGGGCTTCCATCGGGTCGTTGGTCACGGCCTTCGGGTTCTTCTTGAAGGCCTGCCACTGCTTGATGAAGGCGTCGTTCGCCGGGGTCTTGATCGACTCGAAGTAGTTCCAGGCCGCGAGGTGGCCGACGAGCGGCTTCGTGTCGATGCCCGCGAGCTCCTCCTCGCCGACCGAGAAGGCCACGACCGGGATGTCGGTCGCCTTCACGCCCTGGTTGCCGAGCTCCTTGTAGAAGGGCACGTTGGCGTCCCCGTTGATGGTCGACACGACCGCGGTCTTCTTGCCGGTCGAGCCGAACTTCTTGATGTCGGAGACGATCGTCTGCCAATCGGAATGGCCGAACGGCGTGTAGTTGATCATGATGTCCTCGGACTTCACGCCCTTGGACCTGAGATAGGCCTCCAGGATTTTGTTCGTCGTGCGCGGGTAGACGTAGTCGGTGCCGGCGAGCACCCAGCGCTGCACCTTTTCGTCCTTCGCCAGGTAGTCGACCGCCGGGATCGCCTGCTGGTTCGGGGCGGCGCCGGTGTAGAACACGTTGCGCTCGCTCTCCTCGCCCTCGTACTGGACGGGGTAGAACAGGATCGAGTTCAGCTCCTTGAAGACCGGCAGGACGGACTTGCGGGACACGGAGGTCCAGCAGCCGAACACGACCGAGACCTTGTCCTTGCCGATGAGTTCGCGCGCCTTCTCGGCGAAGAGAGGCCAGTTCGAGGCCGGGTCGACCACGACCGCCTCGAGCTTCTTGCCCAGCACGCCGCCCTTCTTGTTCTGCTCGTCGATGAGCATCAGCATGACATCCTTCAGCGTCGTCTCGCTGATCGCCATGGTGCCCGAGAGCGAGTGCAGGATGCCGACCTTGATGGTCTCCTGCGCGGCGGCGCCGCTCACCAGGCCGACCGTCATCGCGGTGGCCGCGAACGCGCCGAGCGCGTTCCTTCTCGTCAAATTCATGGTCTGACCCTCCGATACGCGTTGGCTGGCACGCAACGGGATAGATCAGCGCAAAGGGTGTGCCAGGGATCCGGTCGGGGGGAACCGCCGGGCCATGTCGGCGTTCGCGCGGCCGACACGGTGGGGCGCTCAATTATTGGGCGACGCGGACCCTCTCTGCCCATTGCGCGCCCTGCGGATCAGGCGGCCAGCCTCAGCCGCGCAGAGGGTGCGTCTCGCCGCCCATGTCGTTCGCGGAGAACCGCAGCGTCAGCACCTGATGGCCGCCCTCGTTCGTGACGATCATCTTCCAATCGCTGCCGGACCAGAGGTCCTTGCACTCGCCCCGCAGTAGTTCGGCCGCGGTTTTCACCGCCTCGGTCCGGACAGCATCGAGATCTGGAAGATCGGACCCGATGTGATCCAGAAATTCCCGCCCATTATAGACATTGAAATAATGCAGAGCCACGTCACCGCCGTCCAATCGTCGGGGGAGCACGATGTCTCTCAGCCGCCGGATCCCGAAGAACGTGCCGACGATGCCAAATTTATGCACGAAAGAGTACGCTGACCGATAGGTACCAGTACCATCGCGTACAATCGATCAGGCCGCCATCAATCGCTCGTACTCCACCTCGGGCAGCCCGTAGCTATCGCCGGCCGCCTCCAGGAGTTCGTCCCGGTCCAGGATCTCGATCCGTCCGCGGGACGCCTTGATGATGCGGGCACCCTCCAGGATCTGCAGAGCGGTCGTGACACCCGCACGCCTGACCCCCAGCATCAGCGCCAGGAACTCGTGCGTGAGCGAGATGACGTTGTCGTCCACCCGGTCGTGGCACATCAGGAGCCAGCGCGAGAGACGCTCGTCGATCGTGTAGCGCCCGTTCGCCAGGGCCGTGAACGAGACCTGGATCGAGAAAGCCTGGGCGTAGCGCATGAGCAGGTTGCGCAAGGTCGCGCTGGACGCGAGGGCCGAGCGCAACTGGTCGGCCGGCAGGCGAATCCCGCTTCCAGCCACCTGGATGAAGGTGTGGAGCGGCGATCGGTCGGCGCCGTGCAGCACCGCGATCCCGGACATGCCCTCCGGCCCGAACAGCCCGACTTCCATCTTCTCGCCCTGGGCGGTGATCGCCACCACGGAGGCGACGCTGGGCTCCAGGAAGTAGACGTGTTGGATAGGCTGGCCCGGCTCCTCGATCACGTCCTTCGCGTTCAGGACGACGCGCTCCAGATACGGCCGTAGCAGCGCGAAATCGTCTCCGGACATGATCGACAGGAGACGGTTGCGAGAGAAGCTTGCCTGAACGGTCCTCAACATTGCTCTTCCCGCTTGGGCAAGAGCATGGAATCTCTCAGCTGCCTGCGCCCGAATATTTCGCAGGTAGTTAAATAGCATTGGAACGCGCCCAATAGTTTTGCAAGCCAAAAGAACGTACGATACCGTTCTGTGGGTTATTCAGCTGTTCGATTAGTCTGTGGCAGTGTCTGATCTGTTGAAACTCGCGAGCCGGACGCTATTTCACTTTATGTCTGGGACGGTTCCCGCGCGGCTCGTGCGATAAGAGTGTCCCGCAGAGGTTGAGTTTTGTCGCGACAACCCGATCAGGTCCACCTCCGCAATCGCCTTCTCGCGCATCTCGGTTCCCACGATTTCGCTCGCCTGCAACCCCGGCTCACGCGTATTGCCGTCGGTGCTCAAGAGACGTTGATCGAGCCGGGGCAAGCGATCGATCGGGTCTATTTTCCCGAGACCGGTCTCGTCGCCTATGTCAGTCCGGGCACGGTAGCGACCGAAGTCGGCATCGTCGGACGGGAGGGGTTCGTCGGGACGTCGGTGATCCTCGGCGTGGACCGGGTACCGCTCGGCGCGAGCGGGCAGGTGGCTGGCGAGGGGTTCGCGATCGAGACCTCCGCCTTGATGGCAGCCACCGAGTCGAGCGGCAGCCTGCGGTCCGCGCTGATGCGCTACACACATGTCGCCATGATGCAGACGGCCTCGACCGTCTACGCGAACGCGCATTTCACGGTCGAGCAGCGGCTCGCCCGCTGGCTCCTGATGACGCATGACCGGATCGACGGAGACGATCTGCGCCTGACGCATGACTTTCTGGCCTTGATGCTCTGCGTGCGTCGGCCCGGCGTCACCGTCGCGACGCACGTGCTGGAGGGTGTCGGGGCGATCCGCGCCAAGCGGGCGCTGATCACCGTTCTCGACCGTGGCAAGCTCATGGAGATCGCGGGCGGGGGATACGGCTTGGCGGAGGCCGAGTACGAACGGCTGTTCCAGCCGAAGATCCAGCCCGCGGACCTGAAGGCCGTCGTGTGACGCGGGTGGTCGTTCGCGCTGCGCCGCACGTCAACCATTCCGATAGCGCGCGATGGCGGACCGGTCCGCGACGCCGTATGAGCTGCCGTCGCGGCCCGGGCAGTTCTCCTCGGACGCGTCGCGTTCCAGGGACCACCTCATGAAACACTTCGCATGAACGACCTCGATCGCCGCCGTCTCGTGGCGGGTTTGGCGGCGTCGCTCGCCCTCGTCGGACCCGCGGCTGCTCAGAGCCGGCGCCGTGTCCCGTCCTACGACCCCTATGATCCGGACCGTCCCTACGACGACAGGTGGCCGGCGGACGATGGTCTGGCCGGCCGCTCCCGTCGGCGCGATCCGCTCTTCGATCCCGCGGATGCCGGCGCGCCGGACCCGTATGACGTGTCCGCTCCGTATGGCACTGAGTCCCGTCGGCGCGGTTCGGTCCAGTCGGTCGACAGCACGGGCCCGGGCTCGGATTATCGTCGCATCTACGCGGCGATCGAGACCGACGCATTCCCGATCCCGGCCTTCCGCTACACGCGCATCGCGCCCCAACACCTTCGCCAGGAGGTCGCCTATCGGGGGCCGGGCGACCCCGGCGCGATCGTGATCGATCCGCGCGCCCACCATCTCTACCTCGTGCTCGGGGACGGGCGTGCCATGCGCTACGGCGTCGGGGTCGGGCGGCAGGGCTTCGCCTGGTCAGGCGTCGCGACGATCAACTCCAAGCAGGAATGGCCGGACTGGTACCCGCCGAAGGAGATGATCGCGCGCGACAGGCATCTCCAGCGCGGCCTCGCGCAGTTGCAGAGCGGCGTCGGGATGCATGGCGGCCCGCGCAACCCGCTCGGCGCCCGCGCGCTCTACCTCTGGCAGAACAACCGCGACACGCTCTACCGCATCCACGGCACGACGGAGCCGTTCACGATCGGCACGTCCGTCTCGTCCGGCTGCATCCGCATGGTGAACCAGGACGTGATCGACCTCTACGAGCGCGTCCCGGTCGGCGCCAGCGTCACCGTGCTCGGCTGACGTCGGAGGCCGGCCCCTCGGGGCCGGCCCGTCGCGTCAGGCGGCGCCGTGGCTCTTCAGCCAGGCGGTCGCGCGCGCCCAGCCGTCCTTCGCCGGCCCCTCGCGGTAGCTCGGCCGGTAATCCGCATGGAAGGCGTGCGGGGTGTCGGGATAGACCTGGAACTCGCAAGTCTTGCCCGCGGCCTGGCAGGCGGCCTTCATCTGGTCCAGCGTCGCGACCGGGATGCCGGTATCGGCGCCGCCGTAGAGCCCGAGCACCGGGGCGTGGAGCTGGCCCGCGAGATCGATCGGGTTCGCGGGGTTCATCGCGGTCTTGTCGCCCACGATCCGGCCGTACCAGGCGACGCCCGCCTTCAGGTCCGGGCTGTGGGCGGCGTAGAGCCACACGATCCGCCCGCCCCAGCAGAACCCGTTGATCGCGAGTTTCGAGACGTCCGCCTTGCCGGTGCCCTTCGCGTAGGCGACGGTCGCGTCGAGGTCCGACATGACCTGCGCGTCCGGCACCTTCGACACGACGTCGCGCGAGATCGCCGATATGTCGGTGATCTTCGACACGTCGCCCTGGCGGTAATAGAGCTCGGTCGCGATCGCCATGTGGCCGAGCTTCGCGAAGCGGCGGCAGACGTCCTTGATGTGCTCGTGGACGCCGAAGATCTCCTGCACCACGAGGACGAGCGGGAACGGCCCCGCGCCCTGCGGCATCGCCCGGTAGGCCGGGACGTCGCCGGACGAGGTCGGGATGCGGACCTCGCCCGCCTCGAGGCCGTCCGTCGGGGTCGTGATCGTCTGGGCGCCGACCGGTTGGACGGAGAGCGCGAACCCGGCCGTGAGGCCGGTCGCGCCCGCCATGAGGGTGCGCCGCGAGACGGGCCCCGTGGTCGTCAACGCGCGCAGGTCCGAGGCTGTCGCGGTGTCGGCTAGCGTGTCTGCACGGGTGTCTGCAAGCGCGTCTGTCATGGCGTGTCCTCCTGAATGGGCCGATCTCTGCGACGGGCGGCCGGGTCTGGCAAGACATTCTGTCCGGGACAAGACGCCGGCAAGCCAGGCGCAACGGCAAGACAGGCGCAACGGCAAGACAAGGGTAACGGCAAGACAAGGGTAACGGTAAGCGTCCGTTAATCGGTTTGGGACAGGCTCCCTCGTTCGTCGCGTCCGGAGTCCTCGATGCCCGCCCTCACCCGCCGTGTCTTCGCGACGCGCGCCCTGTCACTCTCCGCGCTCGCGCTGCCGGCCGGTCTCGGCGGCTGCATGTCGTCGATGCGCGACATGCCCGTCGTCGGGTCGATGTTCGGCGATGCGCCGCCGCCCGCCTCCGGGCCGGGGCGCGTCGTGAGACCGGATTACGCGCAAGTCTACGGGACCTTCCCGGGCGAGACGCACCCGGTGCCGCCGGTGCGCTACGCGGCGCTGGATCCCGCCTTCCTGCGCCAGGAGGTGCCTTATCCGGGCTCCGAGACGCCGGGTTCTCTGGTGGTCGATCCGCAAGCGCGCTTCCTCTACCACGTCCTGCCGCGCGGACGGGCCGACCGCTACGGCGTCGGCGTCGGGCGGGAGGGTTTCGCTTGGGCCGGCACCGCACAGATCAACATGAAGCGCGACTGGCCGGACTGGATCCCCCCGAAGGAGATGGTGGCGCGCGACCCGGAGATCCGCTCCGAGCTGACCCCGACGCCGCGCGGCCTCGGCGTCCCGGGCGGCGCGAAAAGCCCGCTCGGCGCGCGCGCCATGTACCTGTTCGCGCAAGGGATCGGGGACACGGGCTACCGCATCCACGGCACGACCGAGCCCGAGACGATCGGCACCGAGGTCTCGTCCGGCTGCATCCGGATGATCAACCAGGACATCATCCACCTCTACTCGCGCACACCCGAGGGCGCGACCGTGGTGGTGCGCTCCGCCTGAGCACGACGTCTTCGGCATCCGACCTGGCTCAGACAGGTTGGAGACGCCGGCCTCGGGTCGGGAGCGGGGTCCGACGCTGACGTCGCGAAGCGTCCAGGAGGACCCGAGATTCAGGTCTCGGCCACCGCACGTTGTCGGTGCCGTTGCGTCACGGACCGCGGCGAACCTCCGGCGGCGAAGCTGCGATCCGGCGGCGCGCTGCGGCTCCGCGCCGAAGCTTCCTTCACGGTCGCAGACATCTCGTGACGGATGGCGGATCGGAGATCCTGGCCGTTCGTCCTGGAGACGCGCGAGTCCGCTGTCCCGGACGTGTCTCGGCCGACCTGCCGCCGAGCTCCTCCGGTGGACACAACCGGATCCGGCCGCCAGCATAGCGGCGGTGGGACGAGTGGAGAGGCAACGAGATGGGCGAACTGAGCGTCGTGGCGACCGGGCTGCGTTTCCCAGAGGGTCCCGTCGCGCTCGCCGACGGCACGGTCGCGTTGGTGGAGATCGCTCGCGGGACCGTCTCGCGTGTCGCGCCGGACGGCACCGTGTCGGTCATCGCCGAGCCGGGTGGCGGGCCGAACGGGCTCGCGACCGGCCCAGACGGCGCCCTCTACGTCTGCAACAACGGCGGCTTCGAGTGGCACGAAGAGCCGGGGATGCTCCGGCCGATCGGCACGCCGGCACATTACGCGGGCGGCCGGATCGAACGCGTGGATCCGAAGACGGGCGCATGCCGCGTTCTCTACGAGCGCTGCGGCGAGCACCGGCTGAAGGGCCCGAACGACATCGTCTTCGATCGGGCCGGTGGCTTCTACTTCACCGACCTCGGCAAGACACGGCCTCGGGACCGGGACCAGGGCGGCGTCTACTACGCCTTGGCCGACGGCTCCCGCATCGTCCAGGTCGTGCATCCCATGGTGACGCCGAACGGGATCGGCCTCTCGCCGGACGAGACTACGCTCTACGTGGCCGAGACGGAGGGCGGCCGGCTCTGGGCGTTCGACCTCGCAGAGCCGGGCGTCATCAGGCGGCAACCGTTCCCCTCGCCGAACGGCGGGCGCTTCCTGTTCAACCAGGCGGGCTACCAGCGCTACGACAGCCTCGCGATCGACGCGGAGGGCAACATCTGCGTCGCGACGCTGATGACCGGCGCGATCACGGTGATCTCGCCCGAGGGGATGCTCGTGCGCAGCGTGAGCCTGCCCGACATCTACACGACCAATATCTGCTTCGGCGGCCCCGACCGGAAGACGGCCTACATCACCCTGTCCGGCATCGGGCAGCTCGTCTCGATGCCGTGGCCCGAGGCGGGGCTGAAGCTCAATTTCGGATGACCTCAGCGCTCGCCGACGGCGAATACCGGCGAGCGCCCGGGCCAGCGTGGCCGCGCCGCGCCGACGCCGCATTCGTTCCGAGGTGCCGAGAACCCTGCCGAGAGGCATCTCCGAGCGGGGTTCGTCCATGTGTTTCGAGCCCCGTTTCGAGCCCACAAACAAAAGCCGCCCGAAGGCGGCTCTGCTAAGCCAATTAAAACGCTGATGAAAATTGGAGCGGGCGAAGGGATTCGAACCCTCGACCCCAACCTTGGCAAGGTTGTGCTCTACCCCTGAGCTACACCCGCACGCTCCGCGTCGTGACAGTCGGTATGGCGACGCGCTGTCAATCGGCAGCGTTCATGTGCCCCAACGCGGCCGGCATTTCAAGAGACTTCGTGTCCCGAGGCGTCGAGTCTCGGGCGTCATCTCGTCTGGCGCCGGTCGGCCAGCCATTCGGCGACGGCCGGACCGGCCTTGGTCAGGCGGGAGACCGGGCGCTCTGCGTACCCGTCAGCCGCCACGAGATGCGCGAGCGCGCGCGACGCGTATGCGGGATCGTCCGCCCGGCCGGGCACGAGGTTGAGCACCGGGCAGGCGATCGCCGCGAGATCGACCGGCTCGCCCGCGACCGCGAGCGTGCCGCGCATCAGG
>CAHJXE010000121.1 GCA_903644085.1 Hyphomicrobiales bacterium | reverse complement strand
TCACGACCGAACACGCGCTCGACCTGCCCGGCCGCACGGTGCGCTTCACCGCGACGGCCGGCAGCCTGCCGCTGACGGACCCCAACGGCGGGGTTCAGGCCGAGATCGGCTACGTGGCGTACCGGACGCCGGGGCCCGTCGCGTCCCGGCCCGTGACCTTCGTGGTCAATGGCGGCCCAGGCTCGGCCTCGGCCTATCTCCACCTCCTGGCGGTCGGGCCTTGGCGGCTGCCGCTCGGGGGGACGTCGATCAGCCCGTCGACCAGCCCCGCGCTCGTGCCCAACGCCGAGACCTGGCTCGACTTCACCGACCTCGTGTTCATCGATCCGGTCGATACCGGCTACAGCCGCGCCAACGGGTCGGGCGACGAGACGCGCGAGCGCTTCTTCACGATCGACGGCGACGTGTCGTCGATCTCGGCCGCGATCGCGCGATGGCTGCGCGTCAACGACAGGCTGGCCTCGCCCAAATTCTACCTCGGCGAGAGCTATGGCGGGTTCCGGGGGCCGCTGATCGCGCACAAGCTCCAGACGGAGCTCGGCGTCGGGCTGTCGGGCCTCGTCCTCCTCTCGCCCGTGCTCGATTTCGGGCTGCTGTCCGGACCGCGCCACGCCCCGTTCGACTCGGTCATCCGGCTGCCCTCCTTCGCGGCCTCGCGGCTCGAACGCAGCGGACCGGTTACGCGCGACGCTCTCGCCGAGGTCGAGCGCTACGCGGCGGGCGACTACCTCCTCGACCTGACGCGCGGTCTCCAGGACGGGGCGGCGACCGACCGGGTGAGCCGGCGCGTCGCGGAGGTCACCGGGCTCGACGCCGATCTCGTGCGCCGCCGCGCCGGGCGGCTCGATCCCGGCACGTTCGAGCGCGAGTTCCGGCGCGACGAGGCGCGCGAGGTCTCGGCCTACGACACGGGCGTGTCCGGCTTCGACCCGGACCCGACCGCCGCCTATTCGGGCGGTGGCGACGCGATGCTCACCGCCATGCAGGCGCCGCTGACGAGCGCGATCGTGGACCACCTCGCCCGCACGCTCGGCTGGCGCGTCGTGAATCAACGCTACGAGCTGTCGAACGGCTCGGTCGCGCGCGGCTGGCGCTACGGGCGGGGGCGGCGGGCTCCGGACGCGATCGGTGACCTCAAGGAAGCGTTGGCGCTGGACGGTGCGATGCGAGTCCTCGTGGCGCACGGGCTGAGCGACCTCGTGACGCCCTATTTCGGGAGCGAGCTCCTGCTGCGCCAACTCCCGCCCTACGGGCCCGAGCGGCGGATCTCGCTCGCGACGTATCCAGGCGGCCACATGTTCTACACGCGCGACGCCTCCCGGGCGGCGTTCCGGGCGGACGCGGAGTCGATGTACCGCAAGGTCCTAGACCGTGGGGCGAAGGACTGATGGTGAGCCGCCTCGTCTACGTGCTGAACGGGCCGAACCTGAACCTGCTGGGCCAGCGTCAGCCCGAGATCTACGGGCGCGAGACGCTCGCCGACGTCGAGGCGCTCTGCCGGGCGGAAGGAGGACGTCTCGGGCTCGGGGTCCGCTTCCACCAGTCGAACCGCGAGTACGAGATCATCGACTGGATCCACGAGGCGCGGGGCGACGCGGCCGGGATCGCGATCAACCCGGCCGGCTTCACGCATACCTCCGTGTCGATCCTCGACGCGCTGATCGCCTTCGACGGGCCGGTCATCGAGGTCCACATCTCGAACGTGCACCGGCGCGAGCCCTTCCGGCACCAGTCCTACGTGTCGGGCCGCGCGGAGGGCGTGATCGCGGGCTTCGGCACCCAAGGCTACGTCTTCGCGCTCCAGCGTCTCGCGACCCTCACCGAAGCGCGGTCGTAGCGGCCCGTCGATCTTCATCGACGGCAGGCGGGCGGCACCCGTCGAGGCCGAGCTTCGCGCGTAAGGTGCCGGGCCGATACTCCTTGCGGTAGCGCCCGCGGCGCTGCAGTTCCGGCACGATCAGGTCCACGATGTCCGCGAAAGTCTCGTGTGCCACGACGTAGCAGAGGTTGAACCCGTCGATGCCGGTCGCGTCGACCCAGCGCTCCAGCGCGTCGCAGACCGTCGCGGGCGACCCGACGAAGAGCGGCCCGATGCCGCCGATCGCCACGTGCTCGGCGACCTGTCGGACGGTCCAGACACGGTCCGGGTCGGCGCGCGTGATGTTGTCCATCGCGCTGCGGCCGGCATCGTTCTCGACGTGGCGGACCTCCCCGTCGAGGTCGAGCTTCGAGAAATCGACGCCCGTCCAGCCGGACATCAAGGTCAGCGCGCCCTCGGGGCTGACGTAGCGGCGGTACTCTGCGAGCTTCGCGCGCGCGGCCTCGTCCGTCTCGGCGGTCACGATCGTGCCCATCGCGTAGACCAGGAGGTCGGCCGGATCTCGGCCCTGCGCCGGCAGCCCCGCCCGCAACGCCGCGACACGCGGGCCGATCACCTGCTCGGACGGGCCGGACACGAAGGCGCATTCGGCGTGGCGCGCGCCGAACTCGCGGCCCTTCGAGGAGGTGCCGGCCTGGTAGATGACGGGCGTGCGCTGGGGCGAGGGCTCGCTGAGATGCACGCCGTCGACCCGGAAGTGGGTGCCCTCGTGCTGGATCGCCCGCACCTTGGCGGGGTCCGCGAAGATCCCGCGCGCCCGGTCGCGCAGCACCGCGTCGGCGTCCCAACTCGTCTCCCAGAGCCGGTAGACGACCTCCATGTCCTCCTCGGCGACGTCGTAGCGGTCGTCGTGCGCGCGCTGCCGGTCGAACCCCATGGCGCGCGCGGCCGAGTCGAGATAGCCCGTGACGACGTTCCACCCGATGCGCCCGCCGGTCAGGTGGTCGAGCGTCGAGAAGCGACGCGCCAGGAGGTAGGGCGCCTCGTAGGACAGGTTGCAGGTCACCCCGAAGCCGAGATGCTCCGTCACCGCCGCCATCGCGGGCACGAGCAGCAGCGGGTCGTTCACCGGGACCTGCGTGGCGTACCGGAGCGCCGCATCGGGGGAGCCGCCATAGACGTCGTAGATGCCGAGCACGTCCGCGATGAAGATCCCGTCGAAGCGGCCGCGCTCCAGGAGCTTCGCGAGGTCGGTCCAGTAGGCCAGCGTGTTGTACTCGCCCGACCGGTCGCGCGGGTGGGTCCACAGGCCGGGCGATTGGTGCCCGACGCAGTTCATCTCGAAGCCGTTGAAGCGGATCTCGCGTGCCATCGCAGAAGCCCTACCAGCCCGCGATGACCGCACCCTTGAACTTCTCCGCGATGAAGGCCTTCACCTCGGGCGAATGATAGGCGGCGACGAGTTCGGCGACCCAGGGCTTGTCCTTGTCGGCGGCCCGGACGGCGAGGAGGTTCACGTAGGGCCCCTTCGGGTCCTCCTTGAGGATCGCGTCGGCGGGGTTCAGCCCGGCCGAGACCGCGTAGTTCGTGTTGACGGAGGCGGCGTCGACGTCGTCCAGCGTGCGCGGCGTCTGCGCCGCGTCCACCTCGACGAACTTGAGGCGCTTCGGGTTCTCCGCGACATCCACCACGGTCGGCTTGAACCCGACATTCGCCTTCAGCTTGATCACGCCCTTGTCCTGCAGCAGCAGGAGCGCGCGGCCGCCATTTGTCGGGTCGTTCGGGATCGCCACCGTGCCGCCGGACGGCACCGTGTCGAAGCTCTTGTGCTTCTTCGAGTAGACTCCGAGCGGGAAGTTCACGGTGAGCCCGACGGGCTCGATCTTGTAGCCGCGATCGGCCTTCTGGTTGTCGAGATAGGGCTGGTTCTGGAACGAGTTCGCCTCGATCTCGCCGGCGTCGAGCGCGGCGTTCGGCACCACGTAGTCGGAGAACTCGATGATCTTGAGGTCGAGTCCCCGCTTTGCGGCGATCGGCTTCACGGCCTCCAGGATCTGTGCGTGCGGGCCCGGCGTCACGCCGATCCGCACGAGCTGTGGCGTCTGGGCGAAGGCCGGGAACGCGGAGGCGGCGAGCATCGTCGCGCCCAGGAGGGCGTGTCGGGTCAGGGCGCGTCGGGTAAGAGCGGACATGAGGATCTCCGGGAGTTGCAGGATCAGGCGTGCCGCAGGCGCTTGTTGAGGCGCCGCGAGAGGCGGTCGCCCGTGCTCTGCACGAGCTGGACGAGGACGATGAGCACGACGACGACGAGCGCCATCACGTCCGGCATGAATCGCTGGTAGCCGTAGCGGATGCCGAGGTCGCCGAGCCCGCCGCCGCCGACCGCGCCAACCATGGCGGAGAAGCCGAGCAGGCTCACGATCGCGAGCGTCAGCGAGAGCACGATGGCGGGCAGTGCCTCCGGCACGAGCACCTTGAGGACGATCTGCAAGGGCGACGCCCCCATGGCGCGCGCCGCCTCCACGAGCCCGGCATCCACCTCGCGGATCGCGCCCTCGACGAGCCGCGCCACGAAAGGTGCGGCGGCGATCGTCAGCGGCACGATCGCGGCCTTGGTGCCGATCGACGTGCCGACGAGAAGCCGCGTGAACGGGATGATCGCCACCACCAGGATGATGAAAGGCGTCGAGCGGGTCGCGTTGACCACGAAGCCGAGCGCCCGGTTCGCGGCGGGCGCCGCGAAGAGCTCGCCGCGCCCGCTCGTCGCCAGGAACACCCCGAGCGGCAAGCCGATCAGCGTCGCGATGGCGGCCGAGAGCGCCACCATCCACAGCGTGTCGAGCGTCGCGTCGAGGACGAGGCCCAGGATCACGGGCGATAGGAAATCAAGCGACATGATCGTTAGCTGACATGGCCGAGGATCTCCGTGTCGAGCCCGCGCTGGGCGAGGAACACCTGGACCCGCGAGAGGGTCGCGGGGTCGGACGGCACGCCGACGACCAGCGTGCCGAACGGGCGCCCGGCCACTTCGTCGACCGAGCCGGACAGGATGTTGAGGTCGATCCCGAGCTCGCGCGAGATCTGCGACAGGACCGGGTCGGTCGCGTGGGGGCCGCGGAACACGATGCGCAGCACGGCGGAGCCGCCCGGCTGCACCTCCGGCCGCAGACGGTCGCGCACGATCGCCGGGAGCGCGCGGCCGCTCTCCTGGCCGAGGAAGGAGCGTGTCGTCTCGTGCTTGGGCCGCGTGAAGACGTCGAACACGTCGCCGTGCTCGACGATCCGACCGGCCTCGATCACCGCCACGTGGTCCGCGACCGCGCGGATCACCGACATCTCGTGCGTGATGAGCAGGATGGTGAGGCCGAGCTCCCGGTTGATCGACGCCAGGAGATCGAGGATCGAGCGCGTCGTCTCGGGGTCGAGCGCGGAGGTCGCCTCGTCGGAGAGCAGCACCTTCGGCCGCGTGGCGAGCGCGCGCGCGATCCCGACGCGCTGCTTCTGCCCGCCGGACAGCTCGGCCGGGTAGCGGTCGCGCTTGTCCGACAGCCCCACGAGGTCGAGCAGAGGCTCGACGCGGGCGCGGATCTCGGGCTTGGCGACGCCCGCGATCTCGAGCGGCAGCGCGACATTGCCGTAGGCCGTGCGCGAGGAGAGCAAGTTGAAATGCTGGAAGATCATGCCGATCGACCGGCGGACCTGGCGCAGCCGCGCGCCCCCGAGCGAGGAGACGTCGATCCCGTCCACCACGACGCGGCCCGAACTCGGGATTTCGAGGCCGTTGACGAGCCGGATCAGCGTCGACTTGCCGGCCCCGCTACGCCCGATGACGCCGAGCACCGAGCCGCGCGGCACATCGAGGTCGATCCCGCAGAGCGCGCTGACCGCGCCACCGGCTCCGCGCGCCGGATAGGTCTTCGCGACACCCTCGAAGCGGATCGCGGGCTCGGCAGACGCGACCGCCTCGACCGGCTCAATGCGGGTCTGGGCGTTCATGAGTGAACGGTGTGACGGGGCAGAACCATGCTCCTGTCTCGCACGCCTGTATGTTATGCGCAACAGATATCCGGTTTAACGAACGATCGCCCGGTACCCCGATGCATTCTCTCGAGGATCGCTTGCGCGTAAGACGTCGCCGCGAAGAGGAGAGCCGGTGAGCGAGCGGGACGAGAACAGGATCTGGTGGCACGTCTACCCTCTGGGCTTCGTGGGGGCGGAGCAAGCGGCGGTTCCGGACGCCCCTGTGGTGCACAGGCTGGACCACCTGCGGGGTTGGCTCGATTACGCGGCCGAGCTCGGCGCGACCGGGATCGCGCTCGGCCCCGTGTTCGCGTCCTCGAACCACGGCTACGACACGGTGGATCACCTCCGGATAGATCCGCGGCTGGGGGACGAGGCGGATCTCGACGCCCTCGTCCGGGATGCGCATGATCGCGGGCTCGCGGTCTTGCTCGACGGCGTGTTCAACCATGTGGGACGGGACTTCCCGGCTTTCCGCGAGGTTCTGGCGGACCCGGCGAGTCCGCAGGCGCGCTGGTTCCGGCTCGTGTCTACGCCCGGGGCGGAGCCGGATTATGCCTGTTTCGAGGGGCACCGCGCACTCGTCACGCTGAACCACGCCGAGCCCGCCGTCGCGGACTACGTGGCGGGCGTGATGGAGCACTGGCTCGCGCGGGGCGCCGATGGCTGGCGGCTCGACGCTGCCTACGCGGTGCCACGCGTGTTCTGGCGCGCCGTGCTCGACCGGGTGAGGACGGCGTACCCGGACGCGTATATCGTGGGCGAGGTGATCCACGGCGACTACGCGGCGATCGTGCGCGACACGGGGCTCGACGCCCTGACCCAATACGAGCTCTGGAAGGCGACCTGGAGCGCGCTGAACGACCGCAACCTGTTCGAACTCGCCCACGCGCTGGAACGCCACAACGGTGTCCTCGACACCTTCGTGCCGATGACGTTCGTGGGCAACCACGACGTGACCCGGATCGCGAGCCGGCTGGCCGACATCCGGCACCTCCCGCACGCGCTCGCGATCCTGTTCGCGGTCGGCGGCACGCCCTCGGTCTACGCGGGCGACGAGCAGGGGTTCTTGGGCGTCAAGGAGAACCGGGCGGGCGGCGACGACGCGATCCGGCCGGCCTTCCCGGCGAGCCCCGCCAACTTGCCCGCCGACGGCTGGCCGATTTACCGGCTGCACCAGGAGCTGATCGCGGTGCGACGCCGGCATCCCTGGCTCGCCCGCGCCCGGACCAGCCGCCTCCATCTCGCGAACGGGGAGGCGAGCTTCGAGCTGCGCTCGGGCGAGAACCGGATGATCCTGGCGCTGAACCTCTCGGACGGTTCGTCCGACCTGCCGGCACCCGGCGCGCGTCAGGTCGAGGCCGGCTCCGGCGAACTCGTCCGGGCGGGTACGCCCGACACGCGGGTCGCGCTCCCGCCCTTCGGCTGGGCCCTGCTCGCGACTTCGTGAGTCACGCCTCGGCGCCGGCCGGCACCTCGACGAGCCCGCGCTGGCGCATGAGTGCCTCGGGGCGGGGCATGCGGCCGCGAAACGCCGTGTAGGCCTCGGCCGGGGGCAGCCGGTCGCCCGCCGCGTAGACGTCGTCGCGCAGCCGCTTCGCGGTCGCCGGATCGTAGATGTCGCCCACCTCCCGGAAGGCCTCGAACCCGTCCGCGTCGAGCGTCTCCGACCACAGATAGCTGTAATAGGCGGACGAGTAGCCGTCGCCCGAGAAGACGTGCGTGAAGTGCGGCGTCGCGTGCCGCATCACGATCGCGTCCGGCATGCCGAGCGCGTCCAGCGTCTCGCGCTGGAACGCCATCACGTCGAGGTTGTCGGCCGACGGCAGCAGGTGGAACTCGAGGTCGACGAGCGCGGAGGCCGTGTATTCGACCGTCCCGAAGCCCTGGTTGAAACGGCGCGACGCCAGCATCCGGTTCAGCAACGCGTCCGGGATCGGCTCGCCGGTCTCGTAATGGCGGGCGAAGCGCTTCAACACCTCGCGCTCCTCGAACCAGTGCTCGTAGACCTGGGAGGGGAACTCCACGAAGTCGCGCCGCACCGAGGTGCCGGCGATCATCGGGTAGGTCACGTCCGACAGGAGGCCGTGCAGCGCGTGGCCGAACTCGTGGAACAGCGTCCGCGCGTCGTCGAAGGAGAGCAGCGACGGGATGTCGCCCGAGCCCTTGGAGAAGTTCATCACGTTGACGATGATGGGGCGCACGTCCTCGTCGAGCTTGCGCTGACCCCGGAAGGCGCTCATCCAAGCGCCCGAGCGCTTGGATGGTCGGGCGAAATAATCCGCCAGGAACAACCCGACATGGCGCCCATCCTCGCCCGTCACCTCGAACGAGCGGACGTCGGGATGGTAGGTCTCGAGGTCGGGCCGTTCCGTGAAAGTCAGGCCGAAGAGGCGCGTCGCGGTGTCGAAACAGGCCGCGATCACGGCCTCGAGCGGGAGGTAGGGCTTCACGGTCGCGGCGTCGAAATCGTAGCGCTCCTTGCGGACGCGCTCGGCGTAGAAGCGCCAATCGTGGGCCGCGAGCCGGAAGCCGCCGCCCTCGTGGTCGATCATCGCCTGCATGTCCCGCGCCTCGCGCTCGGCCAGGGCGCGGGCAGGCGTCCAGACCGAGTTGAGGAGGTCGAGCGCCGCCTCCGGGCTCCCGGCCATCGTGTCGTCGAGCCGGAAATGCGCGAAGCTCGGATAGCCCATGAGCCGCGCCCGCTCGGCGCGCAACGCCACCGTCTCGGCCACGACCGCGCGATTGTCGGTCTCGCCGCCGCCCTGTCCGCGCGCGACCCAGGCCGCGAAGGCCGTCTCGCGCAGATCCCGGCGGGTCGCGTATTGCAGGAACGGCTCGATCGAGGAGCGTGAGAGCGTGATGACGTGCCCGTCGAGCCCGCGCTCGGTCGCGGCGTCCCGCGCGGCCGCGACCAGGAATTCGGGCAGCCCCGCGAGGTCGGCCTCGCCGTCGAGTTCCAGCGCGTAGC
>CAHJXE010000120.1 GCA_903644085.1 Hyphomicrobiales bacterium | reverse complement strand
GCGCCGATCTCGTGCTGGATGACGCCGGTGATCTCACGAACGAGGTCGATCCTGAGCCGCATCGGTTCGATCAGGTCACGGTTCAAAGCCTCGTAGGTAGTCGTCCCGCGTGGCCCCGGCGGTTCGCCGAAATCGAGCCCCAGGGTCGGATCAGGCTTCAGTGGGAACGCGCGCGCCAGGATCGCCACCGCGCCGATCACGTCGAGACGCAGGACGCGCTGCACGAGGACGTCGCGCGTCACGCCGTCCAACGGTCGAAAATCCGGGATGTGCACGACGGATAGCCAGATCTGGCGGATGACCGCCAAGCGGACGGCATGGAGCGTCATCAGCCGATCGGACATCGTCGGCACGTCCGGCGAGATGGTGCCCAGCGCGAGCCAATCCTGTGTCAGCCGCCCGAGCAGGCGCTTGAGCCGCGGCGCGAGATCGAGAGCGGTCAGCGCCTCCGCCACGGCCAGGAGCTCGTCGCGGCGCGAACCGGCATCGGTCCGCCGTGCTTCGTCGAACCAGGAGCCAGGGTCCAGCGTGTCGATATAGGCGCTGAGCACGTCGAGATCTCCGGCCCGCATGGCGCCCTCGGCCAGCGCGTAGGCCCGGGCAAACCTGTCCGAGTCGCGCCGCATCCGCACGAAGACGTCGGGCGCCCGCGCGGCCGCCTGCCCCAAGCCGAAGACGCTGTTCGCGAGCCACCCGAGCTGGTGGAGGATCGCGTTGTTCGGGATCGCGCGCAGCTCGCGCGGATGCGTGATCCGGGCCGGGCCGCCGGACTCGCTCTGTCGGGCAGCGGGTCGCGATCCCGTCTTGTCCAGCAGCCCAGGCCCGAAAGTCCCGATCAGCGCCGCGTAGCCCGGATCCTCGACCAGCGTCTCCATTTCCTGGCGGACCGTGCCGAAGAACTCGGTCGCGAAATCCGGCTCGTCGTAAATCGGATCGCCCGCCTCCTTCACGCGTTCGGTCTGGAAGCTGTGCTCCGCGATGGCCAAGATCGTCGCACCGGCCAGTCCCGGGCTTCCGAAGAGCAGGTACCCGTCCGTTCCCTGGAAACTCGTCTCGCGCCCGACCTTGATCCCGGCCTCCGCGAATCCGGCACGCGCCTGGGCGGGCGCCAAGTAGGCGAGCCGGTCGGCGAGGCTCGCCGGATGCGCACCCCGGCCGGTCGATTCGCCGTGCGTGTCGAAGATGACGAGCTCGACATCCGTCAGCTCGTAGCGGGCGAGGAGCTCGCCGATCTTCAGCCGCAGGCGTTCGACCAGGAAGGTCGCGGCGAGCTGCCCGACGTAGCGGCCCGAATCCGAGTAGCCGAATTGCACGACCATGCGTCCGTGCCGCTTGAGGTAGGCGCGCCAATGCGGGCTGCGGAGCGCCTCGTCCACGATGCGGGGGCCCTGCTCCAGCGCGAGCGACGTCTCGAAGAGCGGCGCGATCTCGATCGCGCCCTCGACGCCGAAGCGCTTCGCGAGCCAGAGCGCGGAGAGGAGCGTGTAGCCGGTCTCCGTCTCGGCCACGAGGAATCGGACGGGCCGCGACCCGTCGACATGTTTGACGAGCTGCGCGACCGTCATCACGAGCCGGGTCGCGGAGGATCGCTCGGCCGCGAGCGCCCCGTAATCGACCGGCACGGTCTCGACCCGGGCGAGCGCCCCGTTCATGGCCGCCAGGTAGGCGCGCCGCTGCGCCGGTTCGCCCGGGTTGCCGTCGAGTTCCACGACGCCGGCCAGCGCGTTGTGAAGCTGCGAGGCGTTGAGCCGGCAATGCGGGAGCGCGATCGACAAACCGTGCGAGACGCATCCCGCCCGCACGAGGCAGAACGCGAGACGCGTCGCATCGTCCGACGCGGCCGCGATGGCCTCGTCGAGCAAGGCAATGAGAGGCGCCGCCTGCGTGAGGCCGGTCGCGCGACCCTCCACGAGCGCCAACGCGAAGCCGCGCAGCGCTTCGACGTCGGGGGATGCGCCGAGGGGCGGGCCTGAGTCGAGCTGGCGCGTCACGGCGGCGAGCGCCGCCTCCGCCATCGCGCTGGCCGGCCCCGCCTCGGGCGCGTCGGGCAGCATGGCCAGGATGCGAGTGAGCTGCCCCTGCTTCGAACGCAGCCGGTAGCGCAGGATGTCCCACCAATCGATGTCGGTCCGCCCGTCCGTGTCCGAGCCGACCCAGGAGGCCAGCGTGACGGAGGTGGGTGCGAGCGCCGTCCAGCGTCGCGGCCAGTGCTGGCGCGCCGCCTCGATCAGCGCGGCGTTGAGCCGGTCCAGCGCGTCGCGGGCGTGCACCACGGCCTCGCGCGCCTGGGCGTATTCGTCGTCGAGCGTGATCGGGGTGTCGGGCCTGAACGACGAAACGTCGTCGAACGCGTCCTCGGCCCCGCTCGCGGCCGCGGCGATCCGCCGGGCGAGGTCGCGCGTCATGGCGAAGGTCGGGTGCGCGGTGAAAACGGCCGCGAACAGCCGGCGCGTCACGAGCACCCGATAGGCCTCGAAGCCGCTGACCGACTCGGCGAGGCGATCCGCCAAGGCCGCGTAGGCCGCGTCCGTCTCGGCCTCGCCCGCCAGACCCACATAGGCGGCGAGCCGGGCCGCACGGTCCCGCACCGCCTCGCCGCCGATCGCCCGCACGAGCCCCAGGATCGCCGCCTCGTCGAGCTCATGGCGGTCCATCTGCCCCACGAGTTCGAGCGCGACCGCGAGCACGGGGCGAGCGAACGGGTCGGCCTTCGCGGCCTCACGCCGGTGCGCCACCTCCCCGATCAGACGCAGGGCAAGCTCGGGCGTGGCGATGGCAGCTTCGGTGGTCATGACGTCACGTCGCCCGGCCGACGCCGCGACGCAAGCCCGGTGCCCGCCTAACCGGAGCGCGCAACCCGGCCTTCGAGCGGATAGGCCGGATCGGTATAGCCGGGCGTGGAGGGGTGGCCCGGCACGACGAGCCCGTCAACGAGCGCCTCGTCCTCGGGGGTGAACGCGTAATCCACCGCACCGAGGTAATCCTGCCATTGCGCCTCGGTGCGCGGGCCGCCGATCGCCGCGCTGACGAGCGCGTTGTTCAACACCCACGCGACCGCGAACTGTCCGGCCGTGATGCCCCGCGCCTCGGCATGCCGGCGCAGCTCCTGCGCGATGGCGAGCGATTCGGGCCGCCACTCCGTCTCCAGCATGCGCTTGTCCTGCCGGCCGGCGCGCGTGTCGGTCGAGGGCGGCGAGGCGGGATCGTACTTGCCCGTGAGGATGCCGCGGGCGAGCGGGCTGTAGGGCACGACGCCGAGCCCGTAATGGCCGCAGGCCGGCAGGTGCTCGACCTCTGGCATGCGGTTCAGCGCATTGTAATAGGGTTGGCTGACGACGGGGCGATCGATGCCGGCCTCGTCGCAGAGCCGGCAGATCTCGGCCACGCGCCAGCCGCGATAGTTCGACAATCCGACGTAGCGGATCTTGCCCGCGCGCACGAGATCCGCCAGCGCCCGGACCGTCTCGCCGAGTGGCGTCCCATGGTCCTCCTTGTGGAGATAGTAGACGTCGATGACGTCCGTGCCGAGCCGGCGCAGGCTCGCCTCGCAGGCCGCGAGGACATGACGGCGCGACAGTCCGCGATCGTTCGGGCCGTCCCCCATCGGGTTCGCGACCTTGGTGGCGAGCACCCATCGCGAGCGGTCCGCCGCGATCGCCCGGCCCACGATCTCCTCCGAGCGCCCCTCGTTGTAGACGTCCGCCGTGTCGACGAAGTTGACGCCGGCCTCCCGGGCCGACGCGATGATGCGCCCCGAGGTCGGCTCGTCCGTCTGCCCGCCGAACATCATCGTGCCGAGGCAGAGCGGCGAGACCTTCAGGCCGCTGCGGCCGAGATTGCGGTGGATCATTGCGTGCTCCGACGGACGAGCCTATCGACGGGGGTTATCCAATTCAGCGTCGCGGACGAGGCGGATCCGAGACGCTACGAGCGTCACTGTATCGCGTAACTTGACGCTTTGCAGCCGTGGTGACATCATAATGCCCGATGAAGATCAGAGACGTCAGGCACAAGGGCCTGCGCCGGCTCATCGAGGATGACGACATCTCGGCGTTCCAGCCTTCGATCTCGGACAAGCTCCGCGTGATGATCGCGTTCCTTCAAGACATGGCCAGCGAGGACGAGCTTCGCGACGTCCCGACCTGGAAGGCTCACCGTCTCGTGGCCGATCGCAAAGGCGCGTGGGCACTCCACGTGACCCGGAACTGGCGGCTGACGTTCGAGATCGACCGCGTCGAGATCGAGATCATCGATCTCGACTATGTCGACTACCACTAGGGCAGATACCATGCGCGACGGCATTCGTCTGAGTAACCCTCCGCATCCGGGCCAGTTCGTCCGAACGGAGATCGTCGAGCCGCTGGCGCTCTCCGTCACGTCGGCCGCAGCCGCTCTCGGCGTCACGCGTGTGACCCTCTCCAGCCTGTTGAACGGGCGCGCGTCGCTCTCGCCCGAGATGGCGTTACGCATCGAGAAGGCGTTCGGCGTGTCGATGGACACGTTGATGCGGATGCAGAACAGTTTTGATATCGCGCAAGCGCGCAAGCGCGAGGGTGATATCCGTGTCGTGCGCTACGTTCCTGCCGCGTAGGCAGACGGGGCTCAGGCCAGCCGGGCGATCGCGAGCGCCAACCCTTGCGCGCGCGGCACGAGGCTCGCGAGTTCCAGGTACTCCTCCGGCGAGTGAGCCCGTCCGCCCACGGGGCCGACGGAGCAGATGGTCGGGCAGCCGACCGCGGACGTGAAGCCGGAATCGGCGCAGCCGCCCGCGAACTCGCCCTCGATCGTGGCGCCGAGTTCCCCCATCGCGGCGCGATAATCATCGAAGAGCTCGCGGGAGGCGGCGTCCTGGACGAGCGGTAGGAACTCTCCCTTGATCTCGAGCTGCGCGCTCGTGCCCGGCACGGTCGCGGTCGCGACGATCGCCTCGATCTGCCTCATCGCGGCCTCGCGCTGCGGCGGCTCGACGTATCGCAGGTCGATTCCGATCAGCGCCGAGGGCGCGACCGTGTTGACGGACTGGCCGCCCGACACGAGCCCGACATTCAGCGTCACATCGGCCGCGATGTCGGTCACGGCCTGCAACGCCACGATCTTGTGCGCGACCTCCGTGATGGCGCTGATCCCGTCCTGGAAGGCGCCGCCCGAATGCGCGGCCTTGCCCGTGACCGTGCATTCCATGAAGACGCCGCCCTTGCGACCGGTCACGACGTTGCCGGACGGACGCCCGGGCTCGGAGTTGAACACGGCGCGCGCGCCGCGCGCGGTCTCCTCGATGATGGAGCGGCAGGCGGGCGAGCCGATCTCCTCGTCCGACGTGATGAGCCCCATCAGCGGGGCCGGCGCGCCCCCGAAGCGGTGGTAGGCCGCGAGCACGAAGGCGTTCATCACGAGGCCGGCCTTCATGTCGGCGACGCCCGGCCCGTAGGCGCGACCGTCCACGACGCGAAAAGGACGCCGCCGCGCCTCGCCCTTCGGGAACACGGTGTCGCGGTGCCCCATGAGGACGATCGGCTTGTTCGACCCGCCCGCACCCGCCACCTCGACCGTGATCGCGTCCCCGTAGGTCTCGCGGGCATGGGCGGCGGTCGGGATACCTTCGTCTTCGAAGAAGCGGCGGAAGCGCTCGCCGACCACGTCGACGCCCGCCTTGTCGTAGCTGCCGGAATCGAGGTTCACGACCTCCTCCAGCAACGACACCATGGCGTCGCGCTGGCCGGCTAGCCAGTCGAGGATCGCACGGCTGCCGGTCTCGCTCATGGTGTCCTCAATCGGGTTTGCGCAGGCGCAGGATCTTGAAAAACCCGCCCGGGAAAACGGGCGAGAGAGGCAGGGGTTCGAGACCGCGCGTGCGCGCCCAGCCCTCGATCCGGGACGCCTTGAAGTCCGAGCTCCAGCCGATCTTGGCGCAGAGCGGCGCGACGACGCGCTCGATCTGCGCCAACGGCCCGGCATCCTGGCCGAAATGGTTGACGAGCACGATCTCGCCGCCCGGGCGCAACACGCGCGCCATCTCGTCGAGCGCGCTCTCGGGGCTCGGCACCAGCGTGATGAGGAACTGCGCGGTGACCGCGTCGAACATCCCGTCCGCGAAGGCGAGTTGGGTCGCGTCCATCACGTCGAGGCTCTTCACGTGCCGCAGGCCGCGCTTCGCGACCTTCTGGCGGGCGCGCGCCAGCATGTCGGCCGAGAGGTCGATGCCGTGGACCTCCGACGAGGGCGAATAATAGCCGAGCGACAGGCCCGTCCCGACGCCGACCTCCAGGATCGTCGGGCCGCAGGCCTCGACCGCGCGCACGGCCGCGAGCGCCGCGGGCTCGGTCAGCTTGTCGTAGACGACGTCGTAGATGGGCGCCCAGCGCTGATAGGCCTTGCGCATCAACTGCGTGGTGGGATGGGCCGCGGCCCGAACATCCGACATCCGCCTTACGCCGCCTCCGCCATCCGGGACGGCGAGGTCCGCGTGATGGTGCCACCACCCAAAATCCGGGCCCGATCGCCCTCCTGGTCATAGACCACGCAGGCCTGCCCCGGCGAGACGCCGTCCTCGGGCGTCGTCATCCGGATCTCCATCTGGTCCCCGACCTGACGCAGCAGGGCGGAACGCGGAGGACGCGTCGAGCGCACCCGCACCGCGACCTCGATCCCGTCGGGTCCAGGCGCGACGTCGCCGAGCCAGTTCACCTCACGCAGCGCGATGATCGTCGTGGCGAGCGCCTCGCGCGGCCCGACGACGACGCGCGCCGCCTCCGGCTCCAGCCGCACGACGTAGAGCGGCGTCGCGGACGAGAGGCCGAGGCCCCGGCGCTGGCCGACCGTGTAGTGGATCACGCCGCCGTGCGTCCCGAGGGAGCGGCCGTCGATGTGCACGATCTCGCCCGGCCGGACCGCGTCGGGCCGTAGCCGCGCCAGGACGTCGGCGTAGCGCCCGCCCGGCACGAAGCAGAGGTCCTGGCTGTCGGGCTTGTCCGCGACGTCGAGAGCGAATTCGCGCGCGAGTTCGCGGATCCGGCCCTTCGTCATCTCGCCCAGGGGGAAGCGAATTCGCCCGAGCTGGTCGGGCGTCGTCGCGTAGAGGAAATAACTCTGGTCGCGCTCGACGTCGGCCGCGCGGAACAGCCCGCGCCCGCCGCCCGGGAGGGCGCGGCTCGCCACGTAATGGCCGGTCGCCAATACGTCCGCCCCGAGGTCGACCGCCATGTCGAGCAGGTCGCGGAACTTGACGGAGCGGTTGCAATCCACGCACGGGACCGGCGTCTCGCCCGACGCGTAGGACGCCGTGAAACGGTCGATCACGCCGCGGCGGAACCGCTCCTCGTAATCCAACACGTAATGCGGAATGCCGATCGTCTCCGCGACGCGGCGCGCGTCGCGGATGTCCGCGCCCGCGCAGCAGGCGCCCGCCCGCCGGACGGCCTCGCCCTGATCATAGAGCTGCATCGTGACGCCCACGACGTCGTAGCCGTCGCGCTTGAGGAGCGCGGCTACGACCGACGAGTCGACGCCGCCCGACATCGCCACCACGACACGGGTCTCGGCGGGCGGTCGGGGTAGATCGAGGCTGTTCGGCATGGATGTGGTGGTGAGCGCGACCGCCTTATAGGGCGTTCGCGCCGGCTCGGCCAGTCCCGGGCCATGCCGGCCGGCAAGTCGCGGCGTCGAGTCGCGACGTCGAGCCTCGGCAATTCCTGCCGGACGGCAAGTCCCGCCCGGTCCAGCGCGGCTAGCGCGGTGGCCGAAAATCGAGTTCCGACAAGCCCTTGCGCCATCGGCCTGCCCTGGCCTGCCGCTTGCGCCTGCTGCCGTGACCGCGCTCCGTCCTTCAAGGCTCGCCCTCCAAGGCTCCCTACAAGGCTCCCCTACAAGGCTCCGTTTTGCTGAACCCTCTCGAGACCCGCAGGCCCGACCCGAGACCATCCCCCTCCGCTGCCGCTCAGCGAGCGCCGGACCGGACGAGCACGTCGGCCCGCGACGACGCTCCCGCCTTCGCGCTACCGGACGAGCGCGGTCGCGCGTCGGACGCACGATCCACGGACGCCGCCGCGACGGCTTGCCCAGCCGGACGCGACCCGCGGGCGACGTCCTCGAACGGTCGGGGCTCGCCCGGGCCACAATCCGCCGGATCACGAACCGCGCCCGAGCCGACGGCAGCCGACGCGTCGGTGATCGACGCATCGGTGGCCGAGAATGGATCCGAGGCCACCGGCACGTCACCGGCTGCCCCGATCCCCGACACCGAGATCGAAAGCGCGGTATCGGACGCCTCAGCCCAGGCCGTCGACATGAAAGCCGTTCCGTCCTGGGCCTCCCCAAGGCCGGGCAAACCCATCGGCAAGGTGACCGGCAAAACGACGGACAAGACCGCAGGCCCGACCGAGACCGCGTCGAGCGAGATGCCGGCCGCCGACCTCGCGCTCCCGGCCATCGTGGCGGACCCGGCTACGGCCGTGGCCGGTCCTGCCCCGGACAAGCCCGCCCGAGCCTCACAGGCGAACGCGCCGGCCGACGCGAAAGACGCGGATCCGGCACTGCCTCTCTCAATCATCGCGCTGGACGATCCGTCGGTCCGGGCGATCGTGCCGGCGCCGGCGATCACCCCATCCCCGACGGTTCTCAAACCCGTCACCGACCCTGACGAAGGCTCCGCGACAGCCCCGAAGACCGACGAGACGACCTCGAAGGACACCGCGACTCTTCCGTCCGCGGCGGCGCCGCAACCTCAACCCGTCGCGCTGGCCGTCGCCGCGATCCCGGTCGTACCCCCGTCCGCCGAGGCGGAGGAAGGGCCCGACGCGGCCCACGTGTCGGGCGCCGCGGCCCGCACGGCCGTTCGCACCGTC
>CAHJXE010000119.1 GCA_903644085.1 Hyphomicrobiales bacterium | reverse complement strand
CGAATGCGATCTGTTCAGCCGATGGTGCGCTCCAGCACGCGCAGCCAGTTGCGGCTCCCGATCATCCCGAGGAGCGCGTCGTCGTAGCCGTGCGCTTTCAGTGCCTCCATCAGCGCCTGCAGGTTGCTCGCGGGATCGATCGCCCGGGGCACGACCGCACCGTCGTAGTCGGAGCCGAGCCCGACGCGGGTCTCGCCAACCCGCTCGATCAGGGCATCGATGTGGCGCACCACGACGTCGAGCTCGGTATCCGAGCGCATCTGGCCGTCGGGGCGCAGGAAGCTGGTCGCGAAGTTCACCCCCACCATGCCGTCGCTCTCGCGGATCGCGTCGAGCTGCTTATCCGTCAGGTTTCGCGAGGTCGGGCAGATCGCGTGGACGTTCGAGTGGGTCGCGACGAGCGGCGCGTCGGTGATCGCCGCGACGTCCCAGAACCCCCGCTCGGTCAGGTGCGAGAGGTCCACCATGACCCCGAGCCCGTTGCAGGCCCGCACGAGCGCGCGGCCGGCCTCCGTCAGCCCGCCCCCGATGTCGGGGCTGCTCGGGAAGCGCATCGGCACGCCCGCGCCGAAGATGGTGTCGCGGCTCCACACGGGACCGAGCGAGCGCAGCCCCGCTGCGTAGAGCACGTCCAGCATGCGAAGGTCGGGGTCGATCGCCTCGCAGCCCTCCAGGTGCATGACGACCGCCAGCGCCTCGCGGCCGATCGCCCCGATGATCTCCGAGACGCTGCGGCAGAGCGCGACGCGGCCCTTCGAGCCGCGCACGATGCGCAGCAGCAGCGACGCTTCTTCCAGCACGAATGTCTGCGCCTCGGCCTGCGGCACCTCGGGCGGCAGCGCGAGGTCGTAGCTCTCGCCGCGCAACGCCTTGAAGTTCAGCCCCGAGCGGGATGGCACGTAGAGCGCGAAGAGCCCGCCCACGAACCCGCCGGCCTTCGCGCGCGGCAGGTCCAGATGCCCCTTCGCCTCGCCGTCGAGGAAGCGGGTTTCGGCCCCCTCCAGCCCGCCGCGATGCAGGCGCAGGAGGACGTCGTTGTGCCCGTCGAAGACGGGAATCGCTGAGGTCACGTGCCGGTCACTCGGTCTTCTTGCGGGTCTCGGCATCCACCACCTTGGCGGGAGCGGCCGGGTCGCCCTTCACCACGCGTACCTTGTCGCCGGTGTTCAGGGTCTCGAGCGGCGAGTCGATGATGCGGTCGGCGGGGACCAGCCCGGCCAACACCTCGACGTCGCTGCCGATGTCGCGTCCGAGCTGGACGGTCTTCAGCACGACCGCGCCGTCCTCCACGCCCGCGACCCGGATGCCGTGCTCCCCGAACATCAGGGCGGTGGCGGGCACGCGCAGCGCGTTCGGATTCGGCGCCAGCTCGAAATGAACTTCGGTATAGGTGCCGGGCCACAGCGTACCGTCCGGGTTGTCGGCCTGCAGCTGGATGAGCGCGGTGCGGGATTCCTGCGAGATCGCGTTCGAGCTGCCGACGAGCGTCGCCTCGAAGCTGCGGCCGGGATATTGCGGCATGCGCAGGGACGCCTTTGTGCCGGGCTTCAGCTCGCCCGTATAGGCCTGCGGCACGCGCACGTAGATGCGCACGCGGTGGATGTCCGCGATCTGGTAGAGCGCGGTCCCGGTATTGCCGCCGCCATTGATCAGCGCCCCGACGTCGATCGAGCGGGTCGTCACCACGCCGTCGAAGGGGGCGGCCAGCGCCTTGAACGCGACCAGGGCCTCGACCCGGGCGAGGTTCGCGCGGGCGGCCTCCAGGCTCGCCTGCTTGGCGGTCGCGTCGCCCGCTTTCTCCTCGTCGGTCTGCCGCGACACGATCGAGGTCGCGACGAGCTCGTGGTAGCGCTTCGCGGTCGCGGCCGCGAGGGTGGCGTTGGCGACCGCGTTCGCGACGTCTGCCTTCACCTGCGCGTATTGCTGGTCGAGGTCGGGCGTGTCGATGTCCGCGAGCTTCTCGCCGCGCTTCACGGTGTCGCCGATATCCTTGTACCAGGCGGTCACGTAGCCGCTGGCGCGGGCATAGATCGGCGCGCTGGAGAAGGCCTGGATGTCCCCCGGCAGCACGAGCTGCTGCGCGTCCGCGCCGCGCTTCGGGGCGATCAGCTCGACGGAGGGCATCGCCTGCTCGGCGGTGCGGCGCGCGACCTCCCCGTCGGTCTTGGCGCGGGTCCGCACCCCGCCGAAGACGAGCGCGCCCGCTCCGACGAGAAGACAGATCGCCACGAGCCACAGGTAACGGGCCCGTGGCTCCCGGACTTGTTCGGGCGATGCACCTTCAGATGACATGGGGGGCTCCGCCGAGGGCCAAGTCGGACGTCAAGTCGGACGTCAAGTCGGACATTCGAGATCCATGGCTCATTCGGCCGGCATCAGCCCGGCCGGCGCGTCGTGCTCCGCCTTGGCACGGGACTCGGCCCGACCATGCACGAGGCTGAACAGGGTCGGCACGAAGAGCAGCGTCGCGAAGGTCGCGAAGATCAGCCCGCCGATCACCGCGCGCCCGAGCGGCGCGTTCTGTCCGGGCTCGATCGCCATCGGGGCCATGCCGATGATCATCGCGAGCGCGGTCATGAGCACCGGGCGGAAGCGGCTCGCACCGGCGTCGAGCGCCGCCTGGAAGGCGTTCGCGCCGGCCGCCAGCCGGTCGCGCGCGAAGCTGATCACCAGGATGGAGTTCGCGGTCGCGACGCCCATGCACATGATCGCGCCCGTGAGCGCCGGGACGGACAGCGTCGTGCCGGTCGCGAACAGCATCCACACGATGCCCGCGAGCGCCGTCGGGAGAGCCAGCACGATGACGAGCGGATCGAGCCACGATTGGAAGTTCACGACGATCAGGAGATAGATGAGGACGATCGCAAACCCGATGCCAATGAACAGCTGCTGGTAGGCGGACAGCATGGTGGCGACTTGGCCGCGCAGGACGAGCCGCGAACCGCGCGGCAGCTCCGGGGTCATCTCGGCCATGATCTTGCGGACGTCGGTCGCGACCGCGCCGAGATCGCGGTCGGCCGGCGTCGCGTAGATGTCGATGATCGGCTGGATGTTGTAGTGGCTCAGCACCGCGTGGCTGGCGGTCGGCTCGAAGCCCGCGAGCCCGCCGAGCAGCTGCGTCGAGCCGTTCGCCGCCAGCGGCACGCTTCGCAGATCGCCGAGCTTGTCCATGTCGTATTGCGGCGTCTGGATGGAGACCGGGTAGGAGATCTGGTTGTCGGGGTTCAGCCAGTAGATCGGGTTCGTCTGGCTCGACCCGGCCAGCGTCTGCAGCATGGTGGTGGCGGCGTTCTGCTCGGTGAGCCCGACGAGGCTCGCGAAGGTCCGGTCGAAGTTCACGTTCAGCGTCGGTTGCTGGAAGGCCTGCTGCACGCGGGCGTCGGCCAGCCCCGGCACCATGCGCAATTTCGCGAGCATCTTGTTCGCGAGCTCGCGGTTCCCTTCGAGGTTCGGCCCGACGATCTGGAGGTCGATCGGCGCGGGTGAGCCGAAGTTCAGGATCTGCGACACGATGTCGGCCGGCAGGAACGAGAAGATCGTGCCGGGGAAGCGCCGCGGCAGCTCGTCGCGTAGCGTGCGCACGTAGTCGGGCGTCGCCCCGTGCTCCTCGTTGAGGCTGATCAGGAGGTCCGCGTCCTCCGGGCCGATCGTGCCCGAGTTCGAGTACGCGATATTGATGCCGCTGACCGGCAGGCCGACATTCGCCACCACGCTGCGCAGCTCGTGCTCCGGGATGATGCCCCGGATCACCTCCTCGATGCGGTTGCAGAGCAGCGCCGTGTTCTCGAGCCTGAGCCCCGTCTGCGCCCGCACGTGCAGCTTGATCTCACCCGAATCGACGTCTGGGAAGAAGTTCGAGCCGAGGAACGGCGCGAGCCCGAAGGACGCGCCCGTGACGACCAGGAAGCCGATGATCAGTCCGGCGCGGCGGCGCAGCCCGAGGTGCAGCAGCCCCACATAACCCAGCCGGAAGCGCTCGAAGCGCCGCTCGAACCCCTGCTGGAAACGCGTGAACGGGTTTCGACTGCGCGCCGCCCCGGGCTCCCCATGGACGTGCGCGTGCAGCAGGTAGTTCGCCATGGTGGGCACGAGCGTGCGCGACAGGACGTAGGAGGCGACCATGGCGAAGACGACCGCCTCGGCGAGCGGCCGGAACAGGTAGCCCGCGACGCCGCCCAGCCCGAACATCGGCACGAACGCGATGCAGATGCACAGGAGCGAGACGGTCGCCGGGACGACGATCTGCTGCGCGCCGTCCAGGATCGCGGTCTCGACCTTCTTGCCCTGCTCCAGGTGCCAGTTGATGTTCTCGATGGTCACGGTCGCGTCGTCGACCAGGATGCCGACCGCGAGCGCGAGGCCGCCCAGCGTCATCACGTTGATCGTCTCGCCGAGCAACGAGAGGGCGGTGACGGAGGTGAGGACCGCGAGCGGGATCGACACCGTGATGATGAGCGTCGAGCGCCAGGACCCGAGGAAGATCAGGATCATCAGGCCGGTCAGCGCGGCCGCGATGATGCCCTCGCGGATGACGCCCGAGACCGCTTCCTGCACGAAGAGCGACTGGTCGCCGACCGCCTTGAGGTCGAGCCCGTCCGGCAGGATCTCGCGCACCGCGGGCAGCGCCGCCTTGATGCCGGAGATGATGTCCAGCGTGGAGGCCGACCCGGTCTTGAGGACCGACATCAGCACGCCCTTCTGGCCGTTCAGCTCGACCACGTTCGCCTGGGGCGGATTCGAATCGTGGACGTTCGCGACGTCGCGCATGTAGACGACCGTGCCGTTGACGGACTTGATGGGCAGGTCCTTGAACTCGTTGAGCCGCTTCGGGGCGTCGTTCAGGCTGATCGTGTACTCGAACTTGCCGATCTTCTGCGTGCCGACGGGCGTGATCAGGTTCTGCACGGTCAGCGCCTGGACGACGTCCTGCGCGGCGAGCCCGTAGGAGCGCAAAGCCCGCTGGTCGAGGTCGATCTGCATCTGGCGGCTCTTGCCGCCATAGGGGAACGGCAGGGCGGCGCCCGGGACGGTGACGAGCGGCGGGCGGATCGTGTTCTGCGCGAGGTCGGCGATGCGCTGCTCGGAGAGCGTGCTGCTCGACAGCGCGAGCTGGAGGATCGGCACGCTCGACGCGCTGAAGTTGAGGATGATCGGCGGCGTGATGCCGGCCGGCATCTGCTTCAGCACCGTCTGGGAGATCGCCGTCACCTGGGCGTTCGCGGTGTTGATGTTGACGTTGGGCTGGAAGAAGATCTTCACGACCCCGTAGCCGGCAAGCGACTGCGACTCGATATGCTCGATGTCGTTGACGGTGGTGGTGAGCGAGCGCTCGTAGACGGACACGATGCGGCCCGACATCTCGTCCGGCGGCAGGCCCGTGTAGTTCCACACGGCCGCGATGACCGGGATTTTGATGTCGGGGAAGATGTCGGTCGGCGTGCGCAGGGCCGCCATGACCCCGAAGATCATGATCAGCACCGCCATGACGACGAACGTGTAAGGCCGGCTCAAAGCCAGCCTGACGATTCCCACCATGGACAATCGATCTCCGGCCGAGGCTCACCCTAAGCCGAACAGCCCCTTTCGGGGAAGCGCCGCCGGTGTCGCGCCGCGTCCCCGTGAGTCGTGCCTGGGGACCGGAGCGTCAGGCGACCCCCGCGCCGCCCGTGACGCCGTAGACCTCGCCCGTGATGTAGCTGCCCTCCTGGGAGGCCAGCAGCACGTAGACGGGCGCGATCTCGACCGGCTGGCCGGGGCGGCCATACTGGCTCTCCGACCCGAACTTCATCACCTTCTCGGGCGGCTGCCCGCCGCTCGACTGGAGCGCCGTCCAGAAGGGGCACGGCGCGACCACGTTCGCCCGGATGCCCTTCTCGAGGAGCTGCTTCGCGAGCGCCTTCGTGTAGGCGACGATCCCGGCTTTGGTGGTCGCGTAGTCGAGCAGGATCGCGGAGGGCTCGTAGGCCTGGATCGACGCCGTGGTGATGACCGCCGCGCCCGCCTTCATGTGCGGCACGGCCGCCTGCGCGATCCAATGCATGGCGTAGAGGTTCGTTTTCATGGTGAGGTCGAAGTCTTCCGACGTCACCTTGTCGATCGACGGGCGGTTCTGCTGGCGGCCGGCATTGATCACCAGGATGTCGAGCCCGCCGAGCTCCTTGACCGTCTTCTCCACGAGTTCCCGACACCAGGCCTCGTCCGTCACGTCGCCCGGGAGCGCCACTGCCTTGCGGCCCTCGCGCTTGATCAGCGTGATGACCTCCAGCGCGTCCGCATCCTCGCTCGGCAGGTAGGAGATCGCGACGTCCGCGCCTTCACGCGCGTAGGCGATCGCGGCCGCCCGGCCGATCCCCGAATCTCCGCCCGTGATCAGCGCCTTGCGCCCGGCGAGCTTGCCCGAGCCCGTGTAGCTCGTCTCGCCGTGATCGGGCTTCGGGTCCATGTCGGCAGCGCTGCCGGGCACGGATTGCGGTTGACGCGGGAAGGGCGGCTGCGGGTACTGCTTGCGCGGGTCTTGCATGGTGAGGCGGTCGGCCAAGGCGTGCTCCTGAATGGCGATGATCACTCACTGGCGAATGACGCGACCTCTCTGCGGTTCCCCTCAGGTCGGTGGCGTACCGAGTACGGCCGGCGCCGGCGGGTCGTCGCAGGGCCTTTATCCGGGGGGGGGACGACACCGTCGCGTGGCCTTGGCCGCGACGGCGACCGACGCCGCCACCGGGTCAAGCATATCGCCGCTGACGCCCGAGGAACGACCCGACGTCGCGCGTCAGGCCATCCTCGTTGACGCCCCGCCGATAGTCGACCTGTCCGGTGTGGCGTTCGACCAACTCCCACATGGCGACCTCGGCCGCTCGATGTCGGATCGCCGGCACGTCACGCCGCCCGACGCCGTCCCTCGACCACCCAGGCGAGGAGCACCGCGCCGAGGAGCGCCGCCAAGCCCCACAGCCCGAGGCCGAGCGGCACGACCGACACGCCGCGGATCACCGCCGACTCGCTCGGCCGGATGCCGATCCAGTCGGCGCCCGCGAGCCGCGAGCCGGACCGGACCGCCTGGATGCGCGGCATCGTGAGAGGTCCCGACCCGGCCTCCGCGACGCGGCGCACCGAGCCGCCACTGGCCTGCGCAATCGGGCGCAGCCGCTCCGTGTCCGAGAACACGTCGGCGAGTTCCTTGAGGTTCGCCGGGCCGACGCTCGCGAAGGCCACGAGGTCGCCCGAGCGGATCGTGTAGAGGCCGAGCTCGGGCGCCTCGTAGGACGCGGTGAAGAGGCCGGGCTCGCCCTCGGTCGGCGTCACGGATTGCGTGCGGCCGGACGGCGACGCGACGCTGACAGGCCCGGTCTCGGTCGCCATGGTCTGGCGCTCGATCGTGACCCGCCGGCCCGACACGGAGGCGCGCAGCGCCTCCTCCTCCAGCGCCGGCTCCTTCATCAGCCAATGCGCGAGCCGGCGCAGCAGGTCGGTATGCGGGCCGCCGTCGTGGTAGCCGCGCGCCCAGAGCCAGACATGGTCCGACAGGAGAAGCGCCACCCGGCCCTTCTCCTCGCGGGCGAGTTCGAGGAGCGGTTTGCCGTCGGCCCCCGACATCACCGTTGTGCCGCGCCGGCTGTCCGCCCCGATCGTGCGCAGCCACTCGCCCCAGGCGGGCGGCTGGCTCTCGCTGCCGGGCAGCGCGCGCGCCACGGGATGGCGCTGACCCTGCGCCGTGATGGCGGGCTTGAAAGGCTGCTCCAGGATCTGTCCGTCCGGCAGGCCCGGCAGGATGGAGGCGAGCCGCGTGCGCGCGAGGCTCGACGAGCCGGCGAATTCGGGTCCCGCGGCGATCAGCAGCGCCCCGCCCTCGCGCACGTAGCGCGCGATGTTGTCGAAATAGGTCGAAGGCAGCACGCTCTGGTTCGCGTAGCGGTCGAAGATGATGAGGTCGAAGTCCTTGATCTTCTGCTGGAACAGCTCGCGCGTCGGGAAGGCGATCAGCGACAGCTCGTTGATGGGCGTGCCGTCCTGCTTCTCGGGCGGGCGCAGGATCGTGAAATGGACGAGATCCACGTTGGCGTCGGACTTGAGGAGGTTGCGCCAGGTGCGCTCACCAGGATGCGGCTCGCCCGACACGAGGAGCACGCGCAGCTTCTCGCGGATGCCCTCGATCGTCACGACCGCGCGGTTGTTCGCGGCCGTGAGCTCGCCCGCGAGCCCGTCCGCCTCGATCTCCACGATGTTCGGGCCGCCGTGCTCGACGCGGACCGTCAGGTCGAACGGCACGCCCGTGCGCACCTGCTGGGTCAGCACGTTCTGCCCGTCGCGGCGCACGCGAACCTGCGCGGTGCCGGTCCCGCCCCGCTCCGAGACCTCGGCGCGGATCGTCTGGTCGCGTCCCACGATGCCGAAGCGCGGCGCCTGGATCAGCGCGATGCGGCGGTCCCGCTCGTCCGGCCGCCCCGTGATCAGCGCGTGGATGGGCGCGCGGAAGCCGAGCTGGTCGATTCCCGCCGGGATGTCGTGCACGACCCCGTCGGTCACCATGACGACGCCCGCCAGCCGGTCGGGCGGCACGTCGGAGAGCGCGCGCGACAGCGCCGTGAAGAGCTGCGTGCCGTCGTCGCCCTCCCCGTCGCCGACCTCGACCACGCGGGTCTCGACGTCCGGAAGGGCGCCGAGCCGGCGCTCCATCTCGGCCCGGACCTGCGCGGTCATCTGAGGGCGGTCGCCGAGCCCCTGCGAGCTCGACCGGTCGACCACGAGCGCCACGACGCTGCGGACGGGCTCGCGCTCCTCCTGGACGAGCGACGGGTCGGCCAGCGCCGCGAGCACGATCGCCAGCGCGAGCGCGCGCAGGATCGCC
>CAHJXE010000118.1 GCA_903644085.1 Hyphomicrobiales bacterium | reverse complement strand
ATGAACAGCTTGTCCTGCCACATCGGCATCGAGGATTTGAGCGCGGGTCGAATGGAGCGTCGCGACAGGAAGAACGATGTCGCCATGATGTCGAACTTGAAGCCGAGCTTGCGCAACAGCGAGAGCGAGCGCGGGATGTTCGGGATCTCCATGTAGCCGAAGGTGATCTCGACCTTCCAGAAGGCCTCGCCGACCTGTTCCAGGGTGACGCGCTCCTCGGCCGGGATGCGCGGCATGTCGACCGAGCGCACGGTCAGGACGACGTTGCGCTCGTGCAGCACCTTGTTATGCTTGAGGTTGTGCAGCAGCGCGGAGGGCGCTGTCGTCGGATCGCTGGTGAGGAACACCGCTGTTCCCCGAACACGGTGCGGCGGCGAGCGCGCCAGCATGCCGACGAGTTCGGCCAGCGCCACGTCCGTCTTGCGCGTCTTCTCGAACAGGATGCGGGTACCCTTGATCCAGGTCCCCATCACGAGGAGCAGGAAGGACGCCAGCAGGAGCGGCACGTAGCCGCCCTCGAAAACCTTCAGGAGGTTCGCGCCCAGGAAGGCGAGTTCGAGCACCGTGAAGGGCAGGATCACCAACCCGGCCTTCAGCCACGACCAGCCCCACACGCGGCGCAGCACGATGAACGCCATGATGCCGGTGATCAGCATCGTGCCGGTGACCGCGATGCCGTACGCGGAGGCGAGCGCGGTCGAGGACTTGAACAGGAGAACGAGGATCACGACGCCGATCAGCAGCAGGCTGTTGATCTGCGGCAGGTAGATCTGGCCGGAATGGGTCTCGGACGTATGGCGGATCTCGAGGCGCGGCATCAGGCCGAGTTGCACGGCCTGCCGGGACAGCGAGAAGGCCCCGGTGATGTTCGCTTGGCCGGCGATGACCGTCGCGGCGGTCGCGAGAAGGACGATCGGGAGGAGCGCCCATTCGGGGAACATCCGGAAGAATGGCTCGGTCGCGGCGTCCTGGTCGCGTAGCACCAGGGCGGCCTGCCCCAGATAGTTGAGGCACAGGCAGGGGAAGACGAGGCCGAGCCAGGCGCGCTGGATCGGCTTGCGCCCGAAATGCCCGAGATCGGCGAAGAGCGCCTCGGCGCCCGTGACGGCCAGGAACACGGCGCCGAGAGCGATCAGCGCACCGTGGCCGTGATTGATCAGGTAGCGGACCGCGAAATACGGGTTCAGCGCGTTGAACACACGCGGCTCGCGCAGGATGTGCGGCAGCGCCGACAACCCGATCGTAAGGAAGAACACCACCATGATCGGGCCGAAGAAGGTCGCGACCCGCGCCGTACCGTGGCTCTGTGCCAGGAACATCGCCAAAATGATCACGAGCGTGATCGGGATGATGTAGGGATCGAAGGCGGGCGTCACGAGCTTCAACCCCTCGATCGCCGAGAGGACCGAGATCGCGGGCGTGATCATGGCGTCGCCATAGAAGAGCGCGGCGCCCAGCATCCCGAGTACCAGGATCACGAAGCTCCCGCCGACCGCCTTGCGGGCGAGCGCCATGAGGGAGAGCGTCCCGCCCTCGCCGTTATTGTCGAGCCGCAACACGACCGTGACGTACTTGATCGTCACGATGAGGGTCAGCGTCCACAAGATCAGGGACGCGACGCCATACACCTCGTCGGTCGTGATGACGCCGTCCTCGCGCGCCGTCACGAGGGCTTCGCGGAAGGCGTAGAGCGGGCTCGTCCCGATATCGCCGTACACGACCCCGACGGAGCCGAGCGCGAGAGTCCAGAAACTCGTCTTGACGCCGTGCCCGTGCGGCGGCGTCACGATGTCGGTCGTCGGCGGTCCTCCGTCGATCGTAGCCGCGACGACGGCTTCCTGCTGCGCCATGGTCAGGCCGGCTCTGCCCCGAACGACGCCCAATCGCTGCGCCATCGGAGGGGCGCGAACGAAACCCGCGGCCGACAAGCCGCAGACCAAGACACAAGATGCAAAGGCTGATCCAGTTCCAGACTACTCGGCCGCATCCCGTGTGAGGCGGCCGTAGCGGCGCTCGATATAATCCGCGACGAGATCCTTGAAGTCCTGCCCGATGGCCGGGCCGCGCAGCGTCATCGCTTTCTGCCCGTCGATGAAGATCGGCGCCGAAGGCGTCTCGCCGGTGCCTGGCAACGAGATCCCGATATCGGCGTGCTTCGATTCGCCGGGTCCGTTCACGATGCAGCCCATGACCGCGACGTTGAGGTTCTCGACACCCGGATAGGTCGACTTCCATTCCGGCATCGAGACCTGGATCCAGTCCTGGATGTCGCGCGCGAGCGATTGGAAGACGGTCGAGGTCGTGCGCCCGCAGCCAGGGCAGGCCGCGACCAGCGGCACGAAGGTGCGGAACCCCATCGTCTGCAGGATTTCCTGGCCGACCTTCACCTCGAGCGTGCGGTCTCCGCCGGGCTCGGGAGTCAGCGAGACGCGGATCGTGTCGCCGATCCCGTCCTGGAGCAGGATGCCGAGCGCCGCCGAGGAGGCGACGATGCCCTTCGAGCCCATGCCGGCCTCAGTGAGGCCGAGATGGATCGCGTAGTCGGAGCGCCGCGCGAGCTCGCGGTAGGTCGCGATCAGGTCCTGGACGTTCGACACCTTGGCGGACAGGATGATGCGGTCGCGCGACAGACCGATCTCCTCCGCGCGGCCGGCCGAGATCAGCGCCGACTGGACGAGCGCCTCGCGGGTGATCGCGCGGGCGTTGATCGGGTTCGGCAGGCGCGCGTTCTCGTCCATCAGGTGCGTGAGCAGTTCCTGATCGAGCGAGCCCCAGTTCGCCCCGATGCGCACCGCCTTGCCGTAGCGCGCCGCCGTCTCGACGATCGCCCCGAACTGGCGGTCCTTCTTCTCCTTGAAGCCGACATTGCCCGGGTTGATCCGGTATTTGGCGAGCGCCTCGGCGCAGGCCGGATGGTCGGCGAGGAGTTTGTGGCCGATGTAATGGAAGTCGCCGACGAGCGGAACGTCGACGCCGATGCGGTCGAGGCGTTCGCGGATGCGAGGTACGGCCGCCGCCGCTTCGTCGCGGTCGACCGTGATGCGCACGATCTCGGAGCCGGCACGGGCGAGCGCCGCCACCTGCTTCACCGTCCCGTCGATGTCGGCCGTGTCGGTATTCGTCATCGATTGGACGACGATGGGAGCGCCACCCCCGACCATCACGGACCCGACCATGACGGGCTTCGTGGAATGACGTTGCGCGGGACCCGCGATATCGGACATCAGAAGCCCTCGTGCGCCCCTGTTGGCGGGTCGCCTCGGCGGTGCTGGTTACCGCTCCTGCCCCCGTGCCGTCAACGTGACAGGTCGGGGGCGACAGATATGCCGCCCCGACCGTTACGATCCTATGACCCTGCCTATGACCTCGGAAGCGCCTCAGACCGAGGTCGTGCCGCCTTCGCGACGTCGGCGCATGAAGGCGTCGAACTCCTCGCGGTCTTTGGCGCGCTTCAGGTCGTCCACGAAGTCGCGGAAGGCGCGCGCATCCTCGTCGAGCTTGCGGCGCTCGGCCTCGAGCCGCCCGATCTCGCTGCGGCGATACTCGTCGAAGGCCAGGTTCCCGGTCTGGGTGAAGGGCGCCGGACCGAATCCCATATTGCCGAAGTTCATCTCGCGGAACGGGTTCGGGATGCCGCTGTCGCGAAAGCGGTTCCAGTCCTTCGGGATCGGGTAGCCGGCGAACTTCCACGCGAGATAAGCGGCCGCTGCCGGCCAGAAGTAGAAGAACCCGATCACCACGCCCGCGATCTCGAGCGTTCGGCGCGAGCGTGGGGTGACTTGAGGAGACCCGGCTTGCCAGCCGGAAGACGGAGCCCAGGACATCGAAGACCTCATGTGAATGTCAACAACATTGACATGTTTCTGCGCTGACGAGCTTTCAAGAGGATCTAGCGACCGGACCTCATTTTTTCGCACCCGCGCCGTGGACGAGCGCGAGCACGCCGGCCCGCAACAACTCGTGCTTGGCGGGCAGGCCCGGCCCAGCGGGGAGGTGGCCGGAGGCCGCGAGCGTCGCGATGCCGTGCGAGAGCGCCCAGACTTCGAGCGCCAGGAAGCGACGATCGACGGACCCGAACCCGTCCGGAAAGGTGCGCTCCAGCGCTTCGACCAGGAGGTCGAAGGGGCTGCCGGTGCGGCCTTCGGGCGCGGCGCGTGCCGGGCGGACCGCCTCGGCGGCCCCGGCCGCGAACATCGCCGCGTAATAGCCGGGCTCCTTCTCGGCGAAGTCGAGATAGGCCTCGCCCATCCGGGTGAAGCGCTCGAGCGGCGCACCGGAGCCCGAGAGCGCCCGCGCCAGGCGCTCGGCGAGCTGCGTGAAGCCGCGGAACGCGACCTCCGCGACCAGCGCGTCGCGGCCCCGGAAATGGCGATAGAGCGCGGCCGGCGTGACGCCGACCAGTTTCGCCGCGTCCACCAGGGTGAAGCCGAACAGCCCGCGCTCCGCGATGAAGCCGCGCGCGGCCTCGATCAGCGCCTCCTTGAGGTTGCCATGATGGTAGCCCCGACGGTCATCGGGTGGACGATCGTCGGATCTTTGCCAGTGCCGCATCCGGGCGTCCTAACACAACCGGCACGGCGATTCGGCGTCACGATCCCGGGCTCAGCGCGTGACGAGCACCGCGGTGCCGACCCGGACGCGCTCGTAGAGGTCCACGATGTCCTCGTTGAACATACGGATGCACCCGTAGGACGCGAACGTCCCGATGGAGCGACGCATGTTCGTGCCGTGGATCGCGATCTCGTCGCGGTCGAGGGTCAGCGCGCGCAAGCCCATCGGGTTGCGCGGCGATCCGCCCGGGATCACGTCCGGCAGGCGTGGATTGTCGCGCTTGACCTCGTCGGGCGGAGACCAGGCCGGCTCGACGTATTTCCCGTCGACCCGCGCCCAGCCGTACCATTGCTTGCCGGGCTTTCCGACTGCCACGGGATAGCGGATCGCCGTACCATCGAGGCCGACGAGGTAGAGGCTCCGCTCGGCGGAGTGGATCACGATCGTACCGGGCGGCTCCCCGCCCGCGAACCCCACCATCTCGCGCGCCTTCGCGCGGTTGGCGCCGACGAACGTGGCGGCGAGCACCAGCACCAGCGCGAGCCGGCGCAGTTGTGCGGCCCGGACCGGGGCCGGACGACCGAACGATGTTGTGATTGAACCCGACGCCATGCCCGCCATCTCGTGATCCCGATCGATCGGCGGAGAGTGGCGGGGCTTCCTCACGAAGCGGTTGGCGAAGATGGCTGACGAGGCGTGAATCGCGCTCGCCGGGCGCCGGCCGGCGTGGAGCCTGTGGCCAGCGTTAAGCGTTAACCCTCAGCCGAGCGCCTCAAGGACGATCTTCTTCAGTTCGTCACGCGTGAGGGTGGAGGTCTGGGGCCGCCATACGGGGCGAGAGATCTTGGGAGCGGGACGCCGCCGATGGCTATCTGTCGAATAACGATGAGATGTCGTGTTCACTGTGTTCCTGATGGGCCGGTCTTGGCCGGCTTTGCAACGCTTGAGAACGCCGGACACACTACGTGCCTCGGCGGATGTCAGATCTGAGTTCATCGAAGACTGGCGCTCTGACCGTGGGAGCCGCCGAACCACTCTGATCTACAGCGTTGATATGCGCCCGATCGCGGCGGATTACAAGCTACACGCCGTTCGGTGCGCTCGGGAACCGTCGCCGGACGGGATGGTTCGTGTCGGCGATAGGCTGATCAAGACCCAGGAGACACATGATGGCGGACGTCATTTACACGATCGTGGAGCACGACGGCGGCTGGGCCTACAAGCTCGGGGACGTGTTCTCGGAGACCTTCCCGGATCACGACTCGGCCCGGATGGCGGCCGACCGTGCCGCATCCGAGCAGCGCGCGCCCGGCACCGACGAGGCGACCTCCTACCAGGACAGCAAAGGCGCCTGGCACGAGGAGACGGTGTCCGGCTCCGACCGGCCCGAGACGGAAGTCACGGGCTGAGAGGCGCGGTTCAGATCACCGGGTCCCAGGACAGCATCACCTCGCGCGGAGCCGGCCTGACCGGTCGGACGAACAGGTCCGGCCGGTGCTCCGGGCCTAACGCGCAGGTCGCGCAGCGACGCGTCATGCGGTCGTAGAGGCGCTTCACGATGCCGCTCGCCGTCGTGGTGAAGAAGAACGGCAGGAACGCGTAGACGTAGGCTGCCAACGCCGCGCGCGCCAGAGGCACTGCGTATGACAACGAGACCCGCATATGCTCGGGATACGTCTCGCCCAGGCTCGCCGGGTGCTCGGTGAAGACACGCGTCAGGTTCATCAGGTCATCCCGTCGTTCGAGACGATCAGACCTCAGCATGGTTAACGAAAGGTGACCGGGCCGGTCTCGACCTAGGCGACCCCGCCTCGTCGGCGCTCGCCCCCGCGGATCGCGGCGGTGAGGGTGTTCTCCGGCGGCGAGAGCGGACAGACCCACAGGTCCGAGTACGAGCAGGACGGGTTGTAGGCGAAGTTGAAGTCGAGGATCAGCCGCCCATCGGGCGAGGCCCCGAGATCCGCGCCCTTGATCGTGTCGAGGAGGTAGCGCCCACCTCCGTAGGTCTCGGCCCCCGAAGTCGCGTCCTTGAAGGGCAGGAATACGCCGCCCCCGTAGCCGCCGATCCAGAACAGCGTCAGCTCGGCGCCGAGCGCGTCGGCGAGGCCGTCGGTCACCGCGAAGGCCGTCATCGTGAGCGCACCGTCGCGCCCGACCTCGACGCGCCGTGGCGCGCGGTCCGGGACAGGGCGCGTCCCGGCGACGAAGCGGAGCGCCGGGTCATAGTCGTAGAGCGGCACGCCCGCGAAGCCCTGGCGCTGGTCGGATTCGATCGGCGTCTGCACATGCGACCGGAAGAGCTCGTCGCGCGTGCGCCGCCACAAGTCCCAGCCAGCACGCGACTCGACCGCGCGCACCTCGCGGTAGAGGTCGAACACGCGCCGACGCCAGTCCCAGAGCGACAGCGTGACGTCATGTGAGCTCTGCGCCGCATCGAAATCGGGCGCTCGCGACGGCGCTTCGACGGTTTCACGCACCAGCCACTCTCCGCAACGCTCCGAGCCGCAGAACCCGTCCGACGGAGGCCGGTTCCCGCCGGTGCCTCACGACGCCTTCGCGGCCGGCCTGTTCTGCCGGTTCGCCACGAGGTCGTCGACGACCGCCGGGTCCGCGAGTGTCGAGGTGTCGCCCAGCGCCGAGGCCTCGTCCTCCGCGATCTTGCGCAGGATGCGCCGCATGATCTTGCCCGAGCGCGTCTTCGGCAGGCCGGGCGCGAACTGGATCAGGTCGGGCGCGGCGATCGGGCCGATCTCCTTGCGGACATGGGCCACGAGGTCGCGCCGCAGCTCCTCCGAACTCGCCTCCCCGCCCATCAGGGTCACGTAGGCGTAGATGCCCTGGCCCTTGATGTCGTGCGGGTAGCCGACGACGGCGGCCTCCGACACCTTCGGGTGCGCGACCAGCGCCGACTCGACCTCGGCCGTGCCCATCCGGTGGCCCGACACGTTGATGACGTCGTCGACCCGGCCCGTGATCCAGTAATAGTCGTCCTCGTCGCGCCGGCAGCCGTCGCCCGTGAAGTATTTGCCCGGATAAGCGGCGAAGTACGTCTCCACGAAGCGCGCGTGGTCGCCGTAGACGGTGCGCATCTGTCCGGGCCACGAATCCGCCAGCACGAGGTTGCCCGAGGCCGGGCCGTCGAGCACCCGGCCCTCGGCATCGACGAGCTCCGGCCGAATGCCGAAGAACGGTCGCGTCGCGGAGCCGGGCTTCAGCCGCGTGGCGCCGGGCAGGGGCGAGATCAGGATGCCGCCGGTCTCCGTCTGCCACCACGTGTCGACGATCGGGCAGCGCCCGTCGCCCACCACCTCGTGATACCAGGACCAGGCCTCCGGGTTGATCGGCTCGCCGACGGAGCCGAGGAGCCGCAGCGACGCCCGCGACGTCCGGCGCACCGGGTCCGGCCCCGCGCCCATCAGCGAGCGGATCGCGGTCGGGGCCGTGTAGAAGATGTTCACGCGGTGCTTGTCGACCACCTCCCAGAAACGGGAGATCGACGGGTAGGTCGGGATGCCCTCGAACATCAGGGTGGTGGCGCCGTTCGCGAGCGGCCCGTACAGGATGTAGGAATGTCCGGTGACCCACCCGACATCGGCCGTGCACCAGTAGACCTCGCCCTCGTGGTAGTCGAAGACGAGTTCGTGCGTCAGCGCCGCGTAGACGAGGTAGCCGCCGGTCGTGTGCAGCACGCCCTTCGGCTTGCCGGTCGAGCCCGACGTGTAGAGGATGAAGAGCGGGTCCTCCGCGTTCATCGGCTCGCACGGGCACTCGTCCGTCACCTCGTAGGCTGCCTCGTGATAGTAGACGTCACGGCCCGCCTCCATGACGACGGGCGCGCCGGTGCGGCGCACGACGACCACGTGGTCCACCCCGCCCGCCTTCGCGACCGCGGCGTCGACGTTGACCTTGAGTGGCACTTGGCGGCCGCCGCGCAGGCCCTCGTCGGCCGTGATGATCATGCGCGAGCCGCAGCCCGCGATCCGGTCCGCCAGAGCGTCCGGCGAGAAGCCGCCGAACACGACCGAGTGCACGGCGCCGAGCCGCGCGCAGGCGAGCATCGCGTAGGCGGCCTCGGGGATCATCGGCATGTAGATCGTGACGGTGGAGCCTCGTCCGACGCCGCGGTTGCGCAGCACGTTCGCGAAGCGGCACACTTCGGCATGCAGCTCGCGGTAGGTGATGCGGCGCGACTCGGACGGGTCGTCGCCCTCCCAGATGATCGCCACCTGGTCGCCGCGGCCTGAGAGGTGCCGGTCGACGCAGTTATGCGCGACGTTGGTGACGCCGTCCTCGAACCAGCGGATCGACACC
>CAHJXE010000117.1 GCA_903644085.1 Hyphomicrobiales bacterium | reverse complement strand
GGTCAATTTATATGTCCGCCACATCGCCGGGTGTCAATCGGCGACTCGATGACGTGGAGCGGACGGAGATGGCGGCTCGCAACGATCTTTCGGCGCCGGCCACGCAGCCCGCAGCCCGCGACGCGTCCGGGTTCGGCCGCCCCGGCAGTCCCGCGTCCGACGCGCCCACCGCCGACGCCGCGAAGCCAGTCGCGCCCTCGTCCCCGGCTCCCCCTGCTCTCGCCGCCTCCGGTTCCGAAGCGCCGGCGAAGCCGCGCTCGCGCAAACGGCGCGTGATTCTGACGATCCTCGCTATTCTGGCGGTCGTCGGCGGCTACGAAGGTTACGGCTGGTGGACGACCGGCCGCTTCATGGTGACGACCGACGACGCCTATGTGGGGGCGGACATCACCATCCTGGCCGCCAAGGCGTCCGGCTACATCGCGACGATCGAGGTCACCCCGAATCAGAGCGTCGAGGCTGGTCAGGTGATCGCCCGCATCGACGACCTCGACTACCGGCTCATGGTCCAGGCGGCGTCCGACAAGCTCGCGACCCAGCAATCGACCGTCGAGAGAATCGGTCGGCAGGTCGAGGCCGCCCGCGCCCAGGTCGCGCAGGCCGAGGCGCAGCTCGGCGCCTCGCGCGCGGACAACGTGCGCAGCGCCGCCGATTTCGATCGTCAGACCCGCCTCGCGCAGTCGGACTATGCCTCGAAGTCGAAGCTGGAGCAGTCGCTCGCCGACCGCGACCGCGCGGTCGCGAACGTGAAGGGCGCCGAGGCCGGCATCCTGGCCGCGCAGGCGAACGTCGCGGTTCTGGAGGCTCAGCGTGCCGAGGCCGACAAGGTCGCGGCCGAGTACCGGACCGCGGTCGCGAAGGCCGAGCGCGACCTTGCCTTCACGGTGATCCGCGCGCCGGTCGCGGGCGTCGTGGGCAACCGTGCGGTCGAGATCGGCAGCTACGTCCAGCCGGGCACCCGCCTCGCGGCGCTCGTCCCGATCGCGACCCTCCACGTCGACGCGAACTTCAAGGAGACGCAGCTCGGCCGTATCGTGCCCGGCCAGAAGGTCGAGATCGAGGTGGACGCGCTCTCGGGCCGCACCGTGCCGGGGATCGTGGAGTCGATCGCGCCGGCCTCCGGCGCCCAGTTCAGCCTGCTGCCGCCCGAGAACGCGACGGGCAACTTCACGAAGATCGTCCAGCGCGTGCCCGTGCGGGTGAAGGTCGACCCCGCGACCGCGGAGAGCGTGCTGCGGCCCGGCCTGTCGGTCGTCGTGCGGATCGATTCGCGCGACAAGCCGGAGGCCGCCCCAACGAAGGCGGCCGCGAAGTAGCCCCGATGGCAATCGCGACCCTCGGCGGCTCGGCCGCACTTGCGTTGCCCAAGCCGGCCGCGAAGCCTGCATCGAGCGAGGGGCGCAAGCTCTTCACCTTCCTGTGCATGGTGTTCGGGATGTTCATGGCGATCCTGGACATCCAGATCGTCTCAGCGTCGCTGGCCGAGATCCAGGCCGGCGTCTCGGCCTCGGCCGACGAGATCTCCTGGGTCCAGACCGCCTATCTCATCGCCGAAGTCATCATGATCCCGCTCTCGGGGATGCTCTCGCGCGTGCTCTCGACGCGCTGGATGTTCGTCATCTCGGCCGGCGGCTTCACGCTGATGAGCCTCATGTGCGCCACCTCCTCGTCGATCGGCGAGATGATCGTGTGGCGCGCGCTGCAGGGATTCATCGGCGGCGGCATGATCCCGACCGTCTTCGCGTCCGCCTATACGATCTTCCCGCCCGCCAAGCGCTCCACCATCACGCCCATCATCGGGCTCGTGGCGACGCTCGCACCCACCATCGGGCCGACGGTCGGCGGCTACCTGACCGACCTGTTCTCCTGGCATTGGCTGTTCCTGATCAACGTCGTGCCCGGCATCTTCGTGACGATCGCCGCCTACCTGCTGATCGATTTCGACGAGCCCAATCTCGGGCTGTTCGGCAACTTCGACTGGGCCGGGTTGGCCGGCATGGCGGGCCTGCTCGGCTGCCTCGAATACGTCTTGGAGGAGGGGCCGAACCACGATTGGTTCGACGAGGATGCGGTCGCGATCGCGGCCGTGGTATCCGTCGTCGCGGGACTGCTGTTCTTCTGGCGCGCCTTCACGGCCAAGGAACCGATCGTCGATCTGCGGGCCTTCGCGGACCGCAACTTCACGGGCGGCTGCGTCTTCAGCTTCATCATGGGGATCGGGCTCTACGGCCTGACCTACCTCTATCCGGTCTATCTCGCGCGCGTGCGCGGCTTCTCGGCTCTCCAGATCGGCGAGACGATGTTCGTGACCGGCATCTGCATGTTCGTAACCGCTCCGATCGTCGGCCGGCTGATCGGCAAGGTCGATCCGCGCTGGATGATGGCGGCGGGTTTCGCGGGCTTCGGGATCGGTACCTGGTGGGCGTCCTACATCACCAAGGATTGGGACTTCGCGGAACTTCTCGTGCCGCAGATCCTGCGGGGCGTCTCGATGATGACCGCCATGATCCCGGTCAACAACATCGCGCTCGGCACGCTCGCGCCGGCCCGGATCAAGAACGCGTCCGGCATCTTCAACTTGACGCGCAACCTGGGAGGAGCGGTCGGGCTCGCGGTCATCAACTCTGTGCTGAACGACCGCTGGGATCTTCATCTCTCACGCCTGCACGAGGCCGTGACCTGGAGCCGCTACCGGGCGAACGAGACGATGAGTTCCATGATGGGTGCCTACTCGAGCCTCGGCTCGGACGCCGAGCGCGCCGGCATGAAGCAGATGTCCATGATGGTGCGCCGCGAGGCGCTCGTCCTCTCCTTCGGGGACGTATTCCTGATCCTGACGTTCCTGTTCGTCGGCATGGCGTGCCTCACGCCCTTAATCAAGCGCCCGAACCCCGCCATGGCGGGCGGCGGGGGGCACTGAACCGACTCAACGAGGGCTCGCCTTCGCCGTAAGACGCCCGATCGCCCCGAGATCCGTTCAGCGGGCAGCGGCTTCCCTCTCTCCGCCGAAACGGGAGAGAGCCCACCCCGGCAACGATTCGGGTCGAGCCGGCGCGCGGGCGCCGCCCGGGTGAGGGGCACAACGAGCGGCGTATCGCATCCAGAGCCCCTCGTCGGATCGCGTTGACGTGCGACCCGACGTCTCCCCGCTCGAGCGGGTGAGCAGAGTAGCCCTCGCTACGAACCGCCGAGCGCGGCCTTCGCCTTCGACCACCAACCGCCCCGCTTCGGGCGGTCCGGGTCGGGCGGCGTCAGCACGATCGCCACGGGCTCGGGCTCGGGTTCCAGCTCGATCGCGAGCGGCAACTCGGGCTCGGGCTCGGTCGCCCCGTTCATCGGAACCGACCCGTTGGTCAGGTCAGGACCGGGCTCCGCCTCCGGGCCACCCGCCCCGATATCTGCGAGCGCGTTCGGGCGGGCAGGTTCAGCGTCCGAAGTCGACCCGACCGGGGAGTGCATGGCGGAGGGACCGTCCGTGTAGCGGAGCGGCTCCGCGGCGACCACCGTCGCCTCGTCATCCGCGTCCTCCTCGCCGTCTCGGAGACCTTCGGGCGAAGCCTCGGCGCGACCCTCCTCGGCCTCGTCGTCGCCCCCTTGCTCTCCGTCCTCAGCGGCCGCGAACGTCCCGTCCTCGCGACGCTCGCCGCGGCCACCCCGGCGGCGGCGACGGCGACGGCGCTTGCGGCCCTCCTCGTCCGAGGAGACGCGCGCCTCGCCGGTCTCGGCCTCGGCCGCCTCGGCGGCATCTTCCTCCTCGCGCTCGAACTCGGCCGTCGGGTCGATCTCGATCGGCTCGTCGACGGGTCGGATCGTGTCGATCTGAACGCGGGCCGAGACGGGCGGACGCTCGACCGGGGTCGCGAGCTCGCCGCGATCGAGCGCGAACGTCGTCGTACCGGTGATCGTCGCGTCGGCTTCGACCGCGATCGCGATGCCGAACCGCGTCTCCAGCTCGCGCAGATGCCCGCGCTTCTGGTTCAGCATATAGAACGCGACCTCCAGGCGGGTGCGCACCACGACATTATGCGAGGCGGAGCGCAGAAGCGCCTCCTCGACCTGGCGCAGCACCTGCAGCGCGACGGACGGCGTCGAGCGCACGAAGCCCGTGCCATCGCAATGCGGGCAGGGGATCGAGGACGATTCGAGCACGCCCGTGCGGATGCGCTGGCGCGACATCTCCATGAGACCGAAGGCCGAGATGCGCCCGACCTGGATGCGCGCCCGGTCGTTCTTCAGGCAATCCTTCAGCTTCTTCTCGACGGTGCGGTCGTTGCGCGACTCGTCCATGTCGATGAAGTCGATGACGATGAGTCCCGCGAGGTCCCGCAGCCTGAGCTGCCGGGAGACCTCCTCGGCGGCTTCGAGGTTGGTGCGGAGCGCCGTGTCCTCGATGTTGTGCTCGCGCGTCGAGCGGCCCGAGTTGACGTCGATCGAGACCAGCGCCTCCGTCGGGTTGATGACGAGGTAGCCACCCGACTTCAGCGTCACCCGGTTGGAGAACATCGCGTCGAGCTGCGCTTCTACGCCCGCATGGGCGAAGAGCGGGTGCGGCTCGCGATAGGGCACGACCGCGCGCGATTGCTGGGGCATGATCAGCCCCATGAACTCCTTCGCTTCCGCATAGGCCTCCTCGCCGGAGACCAGCACCTCGTCGATGTCCTTGTTGTAGAGGTCGCGGATGGCGCGCTTGACGAGCGAGCCCTCCTCGTAGACGAGCGCCGGGGCCGACGAGGAGAGCGTGAGCTCACGCACGCTCTCCCAGAGCCTCATCAGGTACTCGTAGTCGCGCTTGATCTCGGGCTTGGTGCGGTTCGCGCCGGCAGTGCGCAGGATGACCCCCATGCCGTCCGGCACGTCGAGCTCCTGGACCATCTCCTTCAGGCGCTTGCGATCCTCGGCGGAGGTGATCTTGCGCGAGATGCCGCCGCCCTTGCCGGTATTCGGCATGAGGACCGAGTAGCGCCCGGCGAGAGACAGGTAGGTGGTGAGCGCCGCGCCCTTGTTTCCGCGCTCCTCCTTGACGACCTGCACGAGCAGGATCTGCCGGCGCTTGATGACCTCCTGGATCTTGTAGTGACGACGCGAGGCGCGGGGCCGCTCGACCACGTCCTCCAGGGCGTCGCCGCCGCCGACCTGCTCGACGACGTCGTCCTCGTGCTCCTCCTCGTCGTCGTCGTCAGAGGAGTCCTCGTCGTCGTCCTCCTCCTCCGAGGCATCCGCGATCTCGTCGCGCATCTCGAACTCGGCCGTCTCCGCGACGTCCGAACTCGCTGCCAGCGCGGGTTCCTCGTCCGCCGGGACCATCTCGTCGACCGGGGCCACGCCCGTCTCGGGCGCCTCCACGGCGATCAGCTCCATCTGCTCGGGGCGCTGCGCCTCGTCCTCGGGTGCTTCGGCGGGGTCGGAACCTGCCGCCTCGATCCCGGCCGAGGACCCGTCGGCCACGATCGCAATTTCGCCCTCGTGCCCGTCGCCTTCGAACTCCGATGCCGCCTCGGCGGCGGGCTCGATCCCGTCCGCCTCGACCGGGGCCGAGACCGTCTCTCCGCTGCGGTGACGCCGCGAGGAGCCGCGGCGGCGCCGGCCGCCGCGCGGACGCTCCTCCTCCTGCTCGGTCTCGCGCTCCGCCCGGGCATCCGCCTCGATCAGCGCCTGCCGATCCGCGACCGGAATTTGGTAGTAGTCGGGATGGATCTCGCTGAAGGCGAGAAAGCCGTGGCGGTTGCCGCCATATTCGATGAACGCCGCCTGGAGCGAGGGTTCGACGCGGGTGACCTTGGCGAGATAGATGTTGCCGCGCAATTGGCGGCGGGTGGCTGATTCGAAGTCGAATTCCTCGATCTTGTGACCGCGGGTTACGACAACGCGCGTCTCCTCGGGATGGGAGGCGTCGATGAGCATCTTGTTGGCCATGTGGAGCTTTCGCAATGGCGTCCGCCGAGCCTCCCGCGTGGGAGAGACCGCGCGCTGCGACCGTCTCCAGCGCCGGGTCCGGACTGAGCGGACCCGTGGGCGAGAGGTCGACGAAACGCCGAAATGCGCCGTGCAACGGCGCGTCTGGGTTGAAGGGATGATCTGAATGCGGCCGAGGAGGCCGAAGAGGCGGGCGTCCGGGCACCCGTGCAATGGGTCGGGCAGCCGGAACGCGCGACGACGGACAGCGAAGCTGATCCCGTGTCTGCGTCCATCTGCTCCCAACCCTTCGACGGCGATGCGCGACCTCGGCCGCCCATCTGAGGCGACCTGAGCCGCCGTGACATCAACTTCGTCTCGGGATTGCCGAAAGATGCGAGGGCGAAGCGGTCGCGCCAGCGAAGGCTCCGCGGCCGGGCATGCCCGACGAAGTCATGCTCATTACAGTCGTGCGAACCCGTTTGACAAGATGTCCTTTTTGAGGACGCAAGTCCCGTGTCCAAGTCCCTTGTCCCAAGTTCCCTGCCGGCGCGGTCTTCCCGCCGGATGGACGCCGCCCCCGGTTCAGGCAGCGGGTCAGACCGCGAGGGAACGCCCGAGACGCGCGCGCCATCCCCGCGCCGCCCCGGGCAGCGCATCGTGCCGCGCCGGATCGAGCCAAGGCGTCTCGGCCGCGCGTTGCTCGGGCGAGCTCAGCGCAGCCTTCCGAAGGGTGGCGAAGAACTCGACCTCGCCGGGTCGCGTCGGTTCGAGCGCCGCGAACGCGAACGGCACGAGGCCGAGCGCGACGACGTCGCCGATCACCTCGGCGAAGCTTGCCGGGGTGAAAACCGAGCAATGGACGTCGTGGTAGCCGCCGTGTTCCGTCACGCCGCGCGCGAGCCTGAGACCCTCTGCGGGGTCGTGACCGGGCATTGCCTGGCGCGCGACGGGACGGCCGGTCCACACCCGCCCGGGATCGATCTGCGCCACGTGTGCGACGTGATCGTAGATCTGGCTTGGCGTCGGGGCCTCGGGTTTCGCGAAATGCTGCTCGATCAGGTCGCGCGTCGAGGTCGTGGCGCGGAAATGGTCGAAGGTGAAGCGCTTGTCCGGCACGGCCAGGCAGAGATGTCCGCCCTCGTGCAGGCACGCCGCGATCTCGTTCAGCCACCCGATCACGTTGGGGACGTGCTCGACGACGTGCGAGGCGACCACGTAGTCGACCGGTCCGCGATCTCCGAGCTCGGCCGCGATCGTGGTCGTCTCGGGTACGACCACGTCGATCTCCACGATCTGCAAGAGATCGACCGCACCGGTCGCCGCATGGGGTGCGTATTGCAGGCGCAACTCCTCCGTGGAGCGGTGGTCGGAGTAGAAGATGCGGCCCGTCGCACGCGGAACGATCGGGCTCGTCAGAGGTCCGATCTCGAGGCCGCTCTCGCGGGCCGGATCGACGAGAGACAGGATGCGACGGCGTCGGTCCTCCATCGCGCTCCGCGGGCTCGCCACCCCGCCAGCTTCGCGAAGGGCCGCGGAGTCCGGTTCGGGCCTGCCCGGTTTGGCAACGCCGGGCTTGGCGACCCGAGGTTTGGGCAGATCGTCATGACGGGCGGGGTCGAGCGCTGGGGCCGACCATCCGCGCAGCTGCGGCGACCAGCCCTCCCGCTTGCGCAGCGTCGCGTAGAACTCCGTCCCGAACGTCTCGGTCGGCTGGATGTCGGCGAACGCGAACGGCACGAGCCCGAGCCCCATCACCTCACCCATGACGCGGCAGAAGCTCGCGGGCGTGAACACGCTGCAATGGACGTCGGGGTAGGAGGGATCGATCGACGCGGCCGTAGCCATCGCGAGTGCCTGGGCGGCGGTCAGGCTCGGCTCGCGGCGCGCCCCCTCCTCGCCGCGCCAGAGCGCCACGGGATCGACCTGCGCGAGCCGGTCCACGTGATCGAAGATCTGGCCCGGTGTCGGAGACCGGGGCCGGGTCAGCGCGCGCTCGACGAGGTCGCGCGCCTCGGTCGGCCGGCGCAGATGGTCGAAGGTGAAACGCTTGTCGGGCACCGCGAGGCAGAGATGGCCGCCGTCGCGCAGGCACACCGCGATGTCGACGAGCCATCCGACGATGTCGGGCACGTGCTCGATCACGTGCGAGGCGACCACGTAATCGACTGGCCCGCCGTCGCCGAGGCTATGGGCCAGCGACCCGCCGTCCGGCACGACGACATCCACGTGGACGAGCTCCGACAGGTCGAGCTTTCCGGTCCCCCCCTCCCAGGCATATTGGCGTGCCAGATCCTCCGTCGAGAGCCGGTCGGCGTAGAGGATCGAACCTTCCGCGTGCTCGACGATCGGGCTCGTCAGCGCGCCGATCTCCAGGCCGCGCTCGCGCGCCGGGTCCACGAGCGCCAAGATCTTGCGGCGCCGCGCCTCCATCATCCGCCTGGTCTCGTCCATGCGGGGCGCGATAGCGCGGCCGGCGGGGCTCGTCCAGGCAAGCCACGCGGCACGAACTTCCGGTTAACCATGCAGGTCTAACCCGGAGCGCATCGCTGGAAGCGCCGATGCGCACTTCGTCGCCCCTGTCGCGTGCCGCCCTGATCTCCATCGCGATGGCCGTCGCGGGCGCCGCGTCCGGGGCGTCGCGCACCCTCGATACAGGCAGAAATATCGTGGCGGTCTCGGCCGCCCTGTCGGGGGAGGGTGGCCGCACCGCGCTGACGCTCACGTTGTCGGGTTCCGTCGGGGCGTCCGCCTTCGTGCTGGACCACCCCGAGCGCGCCATCGTCGACATGCCGGAGGTCAACTGCCAGATCGCCGCCGATCCCGGACAGCGCGGCGGGCTCGTGGCCGGGTTGCGGTGCGGCCGGTCCGGTCCGGGCCGTGCCCGCATCGTGGTCGACCTCGCGGGACCCGCGACCGTCTCCCAACCCGTCGTCTCGGCCGGCCCGGTCGCCGGGACGTGGCTCCTGCGGCTC
>CAHJXE010000116.1 GCA_903644085.1 Hyphomicrobiales bacterium | reverse complement strand
GGGCTCGCGCTCGGCCGCGACCGGCTGCCGGAGGCCGAGGCGCCGGGCCTCGCCGACCGGCCCCCCCCCGCCTGGACCTTCCTGCACGGTCCGCGCTCGCACGTCTCGTCGACGTCTTTGCGCAACACGCGATCGGCCAAGTTCGACGAGCATTGAAAAGACACAGGAACGGGCCTTATCTTGCGGCGTGGCGTTCATCACGGGCGCCTGCCAGAGGATCGAGGCACTGAGTCAAGCTGTCCTGCACGAGCAAGCTGTCCTGGACGAGGCGGATATTGCTCTGCCCCACCCGGTCTCCGGCGCGGCTGCGCCCGTCGGCACGAATCTCATGTCGGTCGCCCGCGCCTGTCTCGACGACATGAAGGCCGAGGAGGCGGTCGAGATCGACCTCGTCGGCAAGACCTCCATCGCGGACGCGATGATCGTCGCGTCCGGCCGTTCGCAGCGCCATGTCGGGTCGATCGCCGAGAAGCTGGTCCAGAGCCTCAAGGAGGCGGGGCATAACCGCGTCCGGATCGAGGGCATGCCGGCCTGCGACTGGGTGCTGATCGACGCGGGCGACCTCATCGTCCACCTGTTCCGGCCCGAGGTCCGCGGCTTCTACAACCTCGAGAAGATGTGGGGCGCGGACCGTCCGGCCGAGACCGCCCTGGACCGCGTGGCCGGCTGACACGGTCGGCGGATCGGCCGTGAAGATCTCGCTCGTCGCGGTCGGCCGCATGAAGGCCGGCCCCGAGCGGGACCTCGCGGATCGATACCGGGATCGACTCGAGCCGCTGGCACGTGGGCTCGGCTTCGGGACCTTCGAGGCCATCGAACTCGCCGAGGACCGTGCCCGGTCCGAGGCAGCACGGCGCGAGGCGGAAACGGCCGCAATCCTCCCGCGCGTCGCCGGGGGCGAGCTCGTGGTCTTCGACGAGCGCGGCCTGACGGCGACCAGCGTCGCGTTCGCCGAGCAGCTCGGGGCTTGGCGCGATGCAGGGCGGCCGAAGGTGTCGCTCGTCATCGGGGGCCCGGACGGGCTCGACGCCGCGTGCCGCGAGCGGGCCTCGCTCTGCGTCTCCTTCGGCCGCCTGACGATGCCGCACCAGATCGTGCGCATCCTGGTGGTCGAGCAGCTCTACCGCGCCATGACGATCCTCGCCGGCCACCCCTATCATCGCGACGGCGAGGGCAAAGGACCGGGCTCGTGAGGCGGTCTGCCATCACGGCCCTGATCGCCGTGGTTACGACGGCGGGCGTCGCGCAGGAGGCCGTCCCGCCATCGCCGGACGAGGCCACCCGCGAGCGCGCCCAGCGCGAGGAGAAACTCCAGACGCTGGAGCGCGAACTGGCCGCAGGAGGCGAATCACGCAGCCGCCTCGCGGACGAGATCGCGGCGATCCGGGCCGATACGGCGAGACTCGGCGCCGCGCTCGTCGATGTGGGCACGCGGGCGCACGCGACCGAAGAGCGCATCCGGGCCGGCGAGACCCGCCTCGCTGAGCTCGCCCGGGGCGAGGCGGCGATCCGCCGATCGCTCGACGGGCGCCGCGATCTCGTGGCGGAGATCCTGGCCGCCCTGCAGCGGATCGGGCGACATCCGCCGCCCGCTCTCATGGTGCGGACGGGCGATATCCTGTCGGCCGTGCGCTCGGCGATGCTGCTCGGCGCGGTCGTGCCCGAACTCCGGCAGGAGGCCGAGCGACTCGCGGGCGAGCTCGCGGAGCGTGTCCGGCTGCGCGACCTCGCGATGGCGGAACGCGCCGCGCTCGCGGTCGAGACCGCCGACCTCGCGAAGACTCAGGAACGGCTGAACGCGCTCGTCGACCTGCGCCGACAGCGACTCCTCTCGCGTGAGGCTGAGCTTGCGGGCGACAAGACGCGTGCCGACGCGCTGGGGCGCGAGGCGCGGGGCCTGCGCGACCTCGTCGACCGGCTTGGCCAGGACCTCGCGGACGCGAGACGCGAGGCGGACACGCAGCGAGCCGCCGCGGAGGCTGCCGCTCTCGAGGCGCGCGACCGATTCGCCGCCGCGGCCGCACGAGAGCCGGTGGCGCTCACCGCGAAGATTCCGTTCGGGGACGCCAGAGGCCGGCTCTCCCGGCCGGCTGTCGGGACGGTCTCGCGATCCTTCGGCGATCTCGATCCGGCGGGCGGCGTCATGCGGGGAATCGCGATCGTGACGCGACCCCGCGCGATCGTGACGTCGTGCGCCGACGCGCGCGTCGTCTATGCCGGGCCGTTCCGATCTTACGGACGTCTCTTGATCCTGAACGCCGGGGATGGCTACTATCTTCTCCTGGCCGGAATGGACCGCGTCGGCGTCGAAGTCGGGCAGTTCGTCCTCGCGGGCGAACCGGTCGGCCAGATGGGCGGGCACGAGAGCGGGAATGCGACGTCCTCTGCGGCTCCAGGAGCCGTTGAGGGGTCCGGCCCCGTCCTCTATGTTGAGTTCCGCAAGGATGGCGGTCCGGTCGACCCAGGTCCGTGGTGGGCTAAGTCCCAGGGCGAAAAGGTTCGCGGCTGATGCGCAGGTTCTCTCTCGTGTTCATGGGCGCCCTGATCGGCGCGGGCGGCGCGACGATCGCGACGCAGACCCATCTCCTCTCCTCGACGAGCGCCATCGCGGCCTCGGCCGAGACGTACCGGCAGCTCAGTCTGTTCGGCGACGTCTTCGAGAAGGTGCGGACCGACTACGTCGAGAAGCCCGACGAGGCCAAGCTGATCGAGGCATCGATCAACGGCATGCTCGCCTCGCTCGACCCCCATTCGAGCTACATGGACCCGAAGAGCTTCCGGGACATGCAGGTGCAGACGAGCGGCCAGTTCGGCGGCCTCGGCATCGAGGTCACGATGGAGGAGGGCCTCATCAAGGTCGTCACCCCGATCGACGACACGCCGGCCGCGAAGGCGGGCATCATGTCGAACGACGTCATCGTCCAGATCGAGAGCGACGCGGTCCAGGGCCTGACCCTGAACCAGGCGGTCGACAAGATGCGCGGCCCCGTCAACACGCCGGTCAAGCTGAAGCTGCAGCGGCCCGGCCAGAAGGATCCGATCGACGTCGTGCTCACCCGCGACATCATCCGCATCCGGCCCGTCCGGTCGCGGGCGGAGGGCGATATCGGGTACGTGCGGATCACCCAATTCAACGAGCAGACCTACGAGGGCCTTCGCACGGCGCTCGACAAGCTCGGGACCGATATCGGCCCAGACAAGCTGAAGGGCTACGTGGTCGACCTGCGCAACAACCCGGGCGGGCTGCTCGACCAGGCCATCATGGTGTCGGACGCGTTCCTGGAGCGCGGCGAGATCGTGTCGACCCGCGGCCGGAACTCGGACGAGAACCAGCGCTTCAACGCCAAGCCCGGCGACCTGACCAAGGGCAAGCCAGTCGTCGTGCTGATCAACGGCGGTTCGGCGTCGGCCTCGGAGATCGTGGCGGGCGCGTTGCAGGACCACAAGCGCGCGACGCTGCTCGGTACCCGCTCGTTCGGCAAGGGCTCCGTCCAGACCGTGATCCCGCTCGGCGGCAACGGCGCGGTCCGGCTCACGACGGCGCGCTACTACACGCCCGCCGGCCGGTCGATCCAGGCCAAGGGCATCGAGCCCGACCAGGAGGTCCTGCAGGACGTACCGGACGAGCTGAAGGGCAAGGACGAGACGAAGGGCGAGGCGGGCCTGAAGGGCCACCTCACCAACGGCGAGGAGAAGGGCGGATCCTCGGCCTACGTGCCGCCGGATCCGGCCAAGGACAAGCAGCTTCTCGCGGCCTACGACTTCCTGCACGGCGTCCGCCGCGGCGCGGAGAATACGGCGTCACCCCCGGCGGCGACCGGCGAGAAGCCCGCCGCGACCCCCGTCCCGAACTGAGCCGATGTCGGTCGGCTTTCGGCCGGCCGGCAGGGTGGATCGAGATCGCCTCCGGGTGTGGCTTTGAGGCCGCCCGACAGGGTGTCATGATCCGTTGGTGATTCGATCCAGCGGGTCGCCCGCGCCCATGCGGGCCGTCGTATCGCCGTGCCGTCGCGGACGGGTCCGTCATGGATTCGACGCCTTGGACGTGACCCGATGGACGTGACGTCCGACGATCTCACGCGACCGCTGGGGTTCGATCGCGAGGACAAGCCGGCTCGGCGCAAGGTACCGGTCGCGCTCGCGATATGCGCGGTGGGCTCCTCGCTGGCGGCGGCCGCGGTGCTCTACGCTGCGATCTTCGGCGATGCCGGCGGCGGCATCCCGATCGCGCGAGTCGAGATCGCCGCCACCATGCCGTCCGCCGTACCCGCATCGGACGGACCTGCCGAGACCCGGCCCGCCTCCTCCGACCATGCGGCGGCGCCCAAAGCACCCGACACGAGCGGGACCGCCATCGAACACGCGTCGGGCGTGACCGTGGTGCGGGCAGGCGGCGCGGCCGCGCCCGAATCGATCATCATCCGTATTCCCGACCCGCCCCGCGCGGGACCGACGATCGCGTCCGATCCGCGCCTCGTCGAGAAGACCCGCTACGGGCTCCTGCCGCGCCTCGGACCGGACGGCGCGCGAGCGATGGACGTCTACGCCCGACCGGGCGCCGGACCAGCGGCGGGTGGACCCGCGGCCGGTGGACCCGCGGCCGGTGGACCCGTCAAGGGCCGTATCGCGATCGTGGTCGGCGGGCTCGGCATCAGCCAGACCTCGAGCGCCGACGCGTTGTCCCGACTTCCGGAGGCCGTCAGCCTCGCGCTGGCACCCTACGGCGCCGACATCGACAAGCTCGCCGGCCGTGCACGCGAGAGCGGCCACGAGATCCTGCTCCAGGTCCCGATGGAACCGTTCGATTATCCGGACAGCGATCCGGGCCCGCACACGCTGACCGTGGCCGGACGACCGGCCGAGAACCTCGACCACCTGCACTGGGCGATGGGGCGGCTCGCCGGATACGTGGGAATCGTCAACTACATGGGCGGCAAGCTGACCGCGGACGAGCGCGCGCTGGCGCCCATCCTGAAGGACCTCGGCGGGCGCGGCCTCGCGTTCCTGGACGACGGGACGTCGTCGCGCTCCGTCGCGCTCCGGGTCGCGGGCGACGTCCCGGTCGCCCGCGCCGATCTGGTGCTCGACGCCGTGCCACGGGCGGACGCGATCGACAAGGCGCTGGAGAAGCTGGAGGCAGGCGCACGCGCCGGAGGCCTCGTGGTCGGCACCGCGAGCGCGCTGCCGCTGAGCATCGAGCGGATCGCCCGCTGGGCGCAGGGCCTGGCGGACCGTGGCATCCGGCTCGTGCCGGTGAGTTCGGCCTTTCGGGCCGGCGGCTCGCGTCCGGCCGAAGCGAGCTCCCGCCCGGCCGAGGCGCGAGCAGCGGACGCCGTGCCGCACGGCACGCCGCATTGACGATGAGCCGTGACCGCCTCCCGACCGAACCGCCGCCCTATCGCCCTTGCGTCGGCGCGATGCTGGTCAACCGCGCGGGCCTCGTCTTCGTGGGACGGCGCCTGAGATCCTCCGGCCCCGAGCACGTCGACGACACCCACGACTGGCAGATGCCGCAAGGCGGGATCGACCCGGGCGAGGACCCGTACCACGCGGTCCTGCGCGAGCTCTACGAGGAGACGAACGTGCGCTCCACGGCGCTGCTCGCGGAGGCCGAGGAGTGGTTCAGCTACGACCTGCCGCCGGACATCATCCGACGCGCCTGGAAGGGGCGCTATCGCGGACAGACGCAGAGATGGTTCGCGCTGCGCTTCACCGGGCCGGACGACGAGATCGACATCCTGCGACCCGCCGAGGGGCGCCACCGGCCCGAATTCGGCGCGTGGCGCTGGGCCGCGCTCGACGAGCTGCCGGAGCTGATCATCCCGTTCAAGCGAGAAGTCTATCGGAACGTCGTGGCGGCGTTCCGAGGCGTCGTGGTGCCTGACGAGTAGAACGCCGTCATCGGGCGGTCACGAAGCCGCCCTACAGGCACCGACGTGATCGGGTGGCGCGGGCTCGCGGCGGCCTGGACGCCGGGCGGCAAACGTCGGACATTCGAGACGTCAACCGTTCATCACGGGGTGTAGTCGATGTCGACGTGTCTCTCGCGCATCCTCGGGCTCGCGGCCGCTCCGGTAGCGGCTCTCTCGGCGCTGGCCCCAGTCGAGGCGCTCGCGCAGACGGCCCCGAACCTCGCGGCCCTGCGCGGGCTGGCGCCGGTCAGCGTGCTCCTCAACACCCCGGAGGGGAAAGCCGCGCTCGCGGCGAACCTCACGGTGACGGGCGCGATCCAGACCGGAGCGCTCGAACAGCCGATCCTCCTGCCGTTCCCCGAGCAGCAGCAGCAATCCCTGCGGGACGCCTTCATCACCGACCGCAACGCGACCGAACTCGCGGACGGCCTCGGCACGAAGCTCGGCCCCATCTACCAGACGATCGCGCATTACGACGACCCGACCCACTTCACGCAGCTCTCGAAGCCCGTCGCCGACTTCATCGCCTACACGAACCGGACGACGGCCGCCGACTCGAATTCCGGCAAGTACTTCTTCGCCAACGCGACGACCGACGGGACGACGCCCGTGTCACAGGCCGCGACCGCGATCCTCGCGGCCAATGGCGGCACGACCGACGTCTTCGGCCGGGCCTATGGCCGGGTCGGGGGCAGCGCCGGCGCGGACGCGTTCGGCAACTCGCGCCCGTTCCAGACGGAGCCGAGCCTGACCCGCATCACGGAGCCCGATTATTTCGGCAAGCCCGCCGACAGCCTCACGTGGCTCTACGGCCCGTCCCAGAACCTGGTCGACAGCCCCGCCTACCCGAGCGGCCACACCACCTACGGCTACATGGAATCGGTGCTCCTCGCGCTCATGGTGCCGGAGCGCTACCAGCAGATGATCGTGCGGGCGGCCGAGTACGGCAACGACCGCATCATCCTGGGGGCGCATTACGCGATGGACGTGATCGGCGGGCGCACGCTCGCGCTCCACGACGTCGCGCATCTCCTGGCGAACGACCCGGCCTATATCGGGCGCTCCTTCGACGGCGTCGCGACCACCACGGACTATCAGGCGGCCCTGAAGGCGGCCCGGGCCGACATGAATGCGGCTCTGCGCAACGGCTGCGGGGACGCGGTGCTCGCGGCCTGCGCGGCGCAGGATACCGGCCGGTTCCGTGACGCCGCAGCGAACGGCGCCTTCTACGACGCCACGCAGACCTACGGCCTGCCGGTCGTCTACCCCAAGACCGCGAGCACCAAGGAGGACGTGGCCAAGGTCGCGCCCGAGGCCGGCCACCTGCTGACCGCGGCCTTCCCGTCGATCACGCTCGCGGAGGCGAACGAGATCCTGACGGCGACGCAAGGGCCGGGCGGCGGCTTCCTCGACGACGGCTCCGCGTTCGGCCTCTACTCCCGCCTCAACCTCTACGCGGCGGCCGGGCAGGCGGCGGCGCTCGCGGCGACCCGATAGGGCTCGTCCCGAGATACGCGTGAGGAAGCCCGGAGCCTCGGACCCGCCCCGGAGATCCGATATGCGCGGGAGCGGTCATCCCGAGACGGAGACGGAAGGTCGCTGGGCCACGTAGGCGACCCGCAGGCCCGGCATGAAGCCCAGCCCCCGGTAGAAGGCGTGGACCCGTGGGTCCTCGCGTCCGCTCTGCATCAGGACGTGATGGCAATCGTCCGCCCATGCTCGCGCGAGCGCCGCCTCGACGACGGCCCGGCCGTGCCCGCGACCCTGCAGTTCGGGCCGGGTTACGACGTTCTCCAGGAAGCCGTGGCGTCGTCCACCGCGCAGGAGGTTGGGCGCGGTCACGAGCATACAGGTGGCCGCGATACGGTCGTGTTCGTCGGACACGAAGACATGCTCTGATACGAAGACATGCTCTGACACGAAGACATGGACGCCCGGTGCCGCCAAGGTCTCCTGCCAGACGCGCTGGGCCAGCTCACGCGGTTCGGCAGCTCGACTGACCTCGGACGCGGCGAACAGCGCCATGAGGGCCTCGAGGTCGGCGGCGACAGCGAGTCGGGCGGTCGGCCTCCGGGCAGCGTCGGCCATGTTTCACGCGTCCGCGACAACGGTGGAGAGCGGCCCTTACCACGAACGGTCGATGCTCGGATCTGTCCGTCGTGAGCGTCAATGTCGGGTTCGGCACGAGCGACGCGCGACTGTCCGATGGTGGACGGGTCCCGCGTGATGCTCGACAGGCCGGGGTGATCGGTCCGATCATCGCCGGACCTTCGAGGAGCCCGCGTGACCTACATATCGACGAACGTCGCGGCCATCCTGGCTGCGACCTGCGCGGGGCTCTTGGTCGGGGCCGCCTATGCGGGCCTGTACGGCCGGCTCTCCGGCGGGCGTGAGCCGGGCCGCGGTTCGGTCGGGTTCCTCATCCTGGCCTTCGTGGCGGAGTTCTGGCTCGCCGCGATCCTCGCGGGCGCGCTGATCCTGGCGCCGCCCGGGGCGGGCGCCTGGACGATGTCGCTCGGCAGCGCCTTCATCATCTGGGTCGGCTTCGTGGTCCCGGTCCTCGCCGTCACGCACCCGTTCCACGGCCTCCCCGCGCGGGTCGTCGTCATCGATTGCGCGCACTGGCTCGTCGTCATGTCGGCCCAGGCCGCCACGCTCCAGGTGATGGGCTTGGCGAAACCGTAATCCGGGGCGAATCCGTTCATCCGGCGTTCGGTGAGCCGGGCGCACGCTCGGTCTCCGGGTGAGCGCTCGACGGGACGCCACGATGCAGGATGATCTCAGACGCGTCATAGGGCGCGCCATCGCGGCCTGGGTGGTGGCCGGCGCGCTGGCGCTCGGAGCGCCGGTCCGCGCCGCGGAGCCGTCGGGCGACGATCTGGCACTCCTCGATACGGCGACCTGGGGGCTCAGCGCCTCCTCCGTGCAGAGCTTCGCGGCGCTCGGCCGCGCGCGGTGGCTC
>CAHJXE010000115.1 GCA_903644085.1 Hyphomicrobiales bacterium | reverse complement strand
TTCCGCGCGTCGGGCGCTCGGCCTGCCGCGCTCGGCCTGGGGCAGCGCGCTCGCGCATGCCGGGATGGGGATCACGGTGATCGGCATCGCGGTCCAGGCCTGGAGCGCCGAGACGATCGGTGCGGTGCGGCCGGGCCAATCGCTCGCCGTCGGACCCTACAGCGTGCAGCTCGTCGGCGCGGTCGGGCGGCCCGGGCCGAACTACACCGAGCAGGCGGCTCAGCTCTCGATCCGGGAGGGCGGCGTCGAGGTCGGGACCGTCGAGGCCTCGAAGCGCTTCTTCGCGACGCGGGCGATGACCACGACCGAGGCCGGCATCCTCACGCGAGGCGTCAGTCAGGTCTACGCGAGCTGGGGCGAGGTCTATCCCGACGGCTCGATCGGGTTGCGCCTCTACTACAAGCCTCTCGTCCTCCTGATCTGGTTCGGCGCGATCGCGATGGCGGCGGGCGGCGCGCTGTCGCTGACGGATCGCCGGCTGCGGATCGGTGCCCCCGTCCGCGCCCGTCCCGCGGCCGTCCTCCACCCGGCAGAGTGATGGGCGTCCGGCGCGTTCTCGCCGCGCTCGCGATGCTGGCCTGTGCCTCCGCGGCTCATGCGGTCCAGCCCGACGAGCTCCTCCCCGACCGCGTGCTCGAAGGCCGCGCGCGGACGCTCTCCGCGGAGCTGCGATGCCTCGTGTGCCAGAACCAGTCCATCGACGATTCGGACGCCCCGCTGGCGCGCGACCTCAGGCTTCTCGTGCGCGACCGGTTGAGGGCCGGCGACAGCGATCATGCCGTGCTCGACTTCATCGTGCGGCGCTACGGCGAGTTCGTCTTGTTGAAGCCGGTGATCGCGCCGCACACGCTCGTCTTGTGGGGCGGTCCGCTCGTCGTCGTGCTCGCCGGGGTTGTGGGGCTCCTGGCGACCCGACGGCGCCATGTCGAGCGCGCGACAGCCCCGCTGACGGACGCGGAGGCGGAGGGCATCGCGCGCGTCGTGGCGGGCGCGGGAGACCCAGCCGAGCAATCACCTTTCGCCTGACGGGATCAGGCGGCCGTCGCGATGGCCGTCGCGATGGCCGGCGGATGCATGCGAAGAAGCCTGTCGATCTCGTCGGCCGGAACCGGTTTCGAGAACAGGAACCCCTGCAGCTGATGGCAGCCCAACGCCTGCAGGAAGCGATGCTGCTCTCGTGTCTCGACACCCTCGGCGGTCACGGTCAGACCCAGAGCCCGGCCGAGATGCACGATGGAGTGCACGAGGATCGCGGATTCACCTGTCGCCTCCATGCTCTCGAGGAACGAGCGGTCGATCTTGATCGTGTCGAACGCGAAGCGGCGCAGGTAGATGAGGCTCGAATAACCCGTGCCGAAATCGTCCAGCGCCAGATGAACGCCGAGCGCCCGGAGGTCGATCATCGCGACCTCGGCGGCGTCCGCATCCTCGACCACCACGCCCTCGGTCAGCTCGAGCTCCAACCGCGACGCGTCGAAATCCGTCTCCTGCAGGATCTGGGTCACGACCTCGACGAAGTCGCGATGCCGGAACTGGATCGGCGAGACATTGACCGCGATGCGCATGCCCGGCCACCGCTTCCCGTCGAGGCAGGCGCGCCGGAGCACCCACTCGCCGAGCGGTATGATCAAGCCGCGCTCCTCCGCGATCGAGATGAAGTCGCCCGGGTTGATCATGCCACGGCTCGGGTGCGGCCAGCGCACCAGCGCCTCCAGCGCGACGATGCGCTCGCCGTCGGCGGAGAAGAGCGGCTGGTAGTGTAGCGCCAGCTCGTCCCACTGGATGGCGGTGCGAAGGTCGTCCTCGACGACCTTGCGCATCCGGATCGTCTCGTCCATCTGCTGGCGAAAGAAGCTGTAGCGGTGCCGGCCCTCGCTCTTCGCCTGGTAAAGCGCCGTGTCGGCGAGCCGCATCAGGGTCTCGCGATCGTTCCCGTTCTGCGGCGCCAGCGCGACGCCGATCGAGGCTCCGATCGTGACCTGCGTGTGGGCGATCTCGAAGGGATCGGCGAGTGCGTCGAGGACATGCCGGGCGAGGCTTTCCACCTGCTGGACGTCGGGGCACCCCACCTGGATGATCGCGAACTCGTCGCCTCCGAACCTCGCCAGGACGTCGCCGGCGCTCAGCAAACCGGCGATCCGCCGTGCGACCGCTTGGATCAGCTCGTCGCCGGCCTGATGGCCGTAGGTGTCGTTCACGTCCTTGAACCGATCGAGATCCAGGAAGAGCACCGCGAGACCGAGACCGTCCGGCGTCGTGGCCTGAAGCTCGGCGTCGAGCTTCTCGCTGAAGAGAAGGCGGTTCGCGAGGCCCGACAGGGGGTCGCGTCCGATCATCTGCCGGGAGCGGGCCTGCGATTCCGCCAAGTCCTGCGTCACCCATCGCAGGTAGAGCGCGACGCCGCCGAACAGCAGGATCGCGAGACAGAAGCCGCCGACCGTGAGCGGGACGAGCCTCTCGCGCATGAGGGTGCCCGGCCTGTCCGGCGTCCAGGTCAGGTACAGGCCCGCCTCGCCGAGCGCGCTCGGGAGCGGCAGGACGGGCGCGGATCCAGGCGGACGCGATGCCAGGACCGTCAGGTTCTCGATGTGCGAGATCGAGGCCATTCTCGCCAGGGTGTTGTCGTCGATCGGCTTCTCGATCAGCAGAAAGGCGTCTTTCGATTCGACCACCTCGTTCGGCAGGCGCGCCGCCACGAGGACGACCGGTCTCATCGTGCCGGCCACCAATCTGGTCTTCGCGGCCACCGCTTTCCGGCTCGGTCGCACGCCCTGCATGATCGCCTCGACCATCGGGCGAAACCGATCAATGCGTTCGTTCAGCGAAGCCGTCGAGATCGGCCCGCGATTCTCGGTGGCTCCGAGGGGCTTGAGCTCCGACGTGACCACGAAGGCGGCGCGGTAATCCCTGACCAAGGGGGCGAACTGCGCCAGGACGGACCCGGCCGATCTCGGGATCGCAGGCGCTCCGTCGGGCGCCGAGAGCACGACGACAGCCCGCTCGACCTCGTCGCAGAAGAGCTCGAGGTGCCGCTCCAATGCGGCCGAAAGCTGCGCCTGCTGCCTCGCGACCGCGTCCTCGTCGACCTTCTCACCGGTCCACAGGATGGTCGCGAACACGATCCAGAGGGTCGAGACGAACAGGATGCCCGTCGGCCATAGGAGCCGCGACATGAGCGCGCCGTGGTAGTTGGTATCTTTGCTGCTCATCCGCCGCCGGCCGCTCTCCGGACGACCGTGTCCGAAACTCGTTTAGAACCCGTTTCGCTGCCGCTTCGCGCCCGGTGCTCTGCCGTAGGGCGGGGTCGGGATCGCCATGTGCGCCGCGCGCAAGGCCGTCGACCAACGCTCCCGCAGGTCGTGGAAATAAGGTTCGCCGATCTCGATGCGGTGTTCGAGCTCGACCTCGATGGCGTCGCGCCTGACGACGAGGATGTCGATCGGCAGGCCCACGCTCAGGTTGGAGCGCATGGTGGAGTCCATCGAGATCAGCGCGATCTTCAGCGCGTCGTAGAGGTCCGTCTCATGCGAGACGGCCCGGTCCAGGATCGGCTTGCCATACTTATGCTCGCCGACCTGGAGAAAAGGGGCGTCGTGGCTGCACTCGATGAAGTTGCCTGCCGAGTAGATCATGTAGAGGCGCATCGGGCCCTCCTTGATCTGTCCCCCGAACAGGATCGAGACGTCGAACCGCAGGTCCGCCTCCGCCAGCCCCGGCCCGTCCACGCTGCGCACGCGCCGGATCGCGCGTCCGATGAGCTGCGCGGCACGGAACATGGTGGGCGCCTCCTGGATCGTTTCCAGCTCGCCCGTGTCGGGGTTCTCGGTCCCCTCCGAGAGGAGACTGATGACGGTCTGCGACACCGACAGGTTGCCGGCGGTCGTCAGAACGAGGACGCGGTCGCCCGGCGTGACGAAACGGTGCAGCTTGCGGTAGGTCGAGATGTTGTCGAGGCCCGCATTCGTGCGCGTGTCCGCGATCATCACGAGGCCGCCCTGGACGAGCACCCCGGCGCAATAGGTCATCGTGTTCCCCTCACGCCCGCGATCGCCGACCGCGGGCCTGTCCTCGTCAGCTCAGATATTGTTCGGCGATCACGCTGCCGAGCCGGTTGTTGTCGGCGATGAACTCCGTCACGAACTCGTGCAGGCCGTCGTCGAAGATCCGCTCGATCTTCGTCTTGGAGAGCCGCTCCAGCATCGCGCTCGCGATGCTCTGCCCTTCGCCGTCCTGCTCGTAGGAGGACGCGATCAAGGCGAGGTGCCGGGCCAGGATCTCGTAGCAGTTCGCGAGCGAGCGCGGCATCTGCGGGTTCAGGATGAGCAGGTCGGCGACGAGCCAGGGCTTCACGCCGTCCCGGTAGACCCAGTGATAGGCCGTCAGCGCGGACACTTCGCGCAGGATCGTGGTCCACTGGAAATAGTCGAGCGTGCCGCCGACCCACTCGGTCTCGGGCAGGAGCAGGTGATACTTCACGTCGAGTATGCGTGCCGTGTTGTCGGCCCGCTCGATCGCGCTGCCGAGGCGCGTGAACCAGAACGCATCGTTGCGCAGCATGGTGCGGTAGGCCGCTCCGTCGAACGCGAGGACGACGCGTTTCACCCAATCCAGAAACCTCGCGAACTCCTCGCGCGACATCGCGTTGTCGAAGCTCTTCAGCTCGAGCCAGGCACCGTTCAGTGCCTCCCACATCTCCGTCGTGAAGGCGGTGCGCACCGCGCGCGCGTTATCGCGCGCGACCTCGATGCAATTGCGGATCGATGAAGGATTGGCCGGGTTGAACGCCAGAAAATCGCGTACCGTCTCCTCGTTCGCCCCGGAGTAGTGACGCCGGAACATGTCGAGGTCGCCCGCCGTCGCGACCGCGCATTCCCACTCGTTGCGCTCGCCCGTGTAGCTCTGGGGCAGCGAGACGAGCCGGGTCGTGGCATCCAGGATGCGGGCGACGAAATCCGCCCGCTCGATGTAGCGGGAGAGCCAGTAGAGGCTGTCGGCGGTGCGGGAGAGCATGACGATCAGGGGCGTCCTGACGGGGAGGGTAGGGGGACAGACAGAGATCGATCCGGGGCGGGTCGAACGCCGGGCCCGTCAGTCGAGCGCGGGCCTCATATCACGCGTCGAGCACCCACGTATCCTTCGTGCCGCCGCCCTGGCTCGAATTCACCACGAGCGAGCCCTCCTTCAGCGCGACCCGTGTGAGGCCGCCCGGTACGATGCGCACCTCGTCCGCGCCCGTCAGCACGAAGGGGCGCAGATCGACGTGTCGCGGCGCGACCCCCGACGCGACGAAGGTCGGGCAGGTGGAAAGCGACAACGTCGGCTGCGCGATGAAGTTGTCCGGGTTGTGCTTCAGCTTGCGGGCGAAATCCTCGATCTCCCGCTTCGAGGCGTGCGGCCCGACCAGCATCCCGTACCCGCCCGATCCGTTGACCTCCTTGACCACGAGTTCGGACAGGTTGTCGACCACGTAGGAGAGCGAATCCGCCTCGCGGCAGCGCCAGGTCGGCACGTTCTTGAGGAGCGCCTCCTCGCCCGTGAAGAAGCGCACGATGTCGGGCATGTAGGTGTAGACGGCCTTGTCGTCCGCGATGCCGGTGCCGACCGCGTTCGCGAGCGTCACGTTGCCGGCCCGGTAGGCCGCCATCAGGCCGGGAACGCCGAGCGCCGAATCCGGCCGGAACACGAGCGGGTCCAGGTAATCGTCGTCGATGCGGCGGTACAGGACGTCGACGCGCTTCGCGCCGCGGGTCGTGCGCATGTAGACGACGTCGTCGCGCACGAAGAGGTCGGAGGCCTCCACGAGCTCGACGCCGAGCTTGTCGGCCAGGAACGAGTGCTCGTAGAAGGCCGAATTGTAGCGTCCCGGCGTCAGGAGCGCGACCACCGGATCGTGCTCCGTCGCCTCCGGGGCGACCGATTGCAGCGTCGAGAGCAGCGAGTCCGGGTAGTTCTCCACCGGCGCGACGCGGTGGTTCGTGAACAGCTCGGGGAAGAGCCGCATCATCACTTCGCGGTTCTCGAGCATGTAGGACACGCCGGACGGCGTGCGCGCGTTGTCCTCCAGCACGAAGAACTCGTTCTCGTCGACGCGCACCATGTCGATGCCCGCGATGTGCACGTAGATCCCGTGCGGGATCTTCACGTCCTTCATCTCCAGGCGGTAATGCGGGTTGCGCAGGACGAGGTCGGCCGGCACGATCCCCGCCTTGATGCACTCCTGCGGGCCGTAGATGTCGGCCAGGAACGCGTTGAGAGCGGTGACGCGCTGCTTGAGCCCGCGTTCGAGAACGCTCCACTCGGACTTCATCAGCACGCGCGGAATGATGTCGAACGGGATCAGGCGCTCGGACGATTCGTTGTCGCCGTAGACCGCGAAGGTGATGCCGATCTTGCGGAAGAAGAGCTCGGCCTGGCTCCGCCGCGTATCGAAGAAGGCGGACGGCGTCTCGTCCAGCCAGCGTCGCAGCGTCTCGTAGGCGGAGCGCACGGGGGCGGCTTCGCCGGATCCGCCCCGTACCTCGCCGCCATGCATCTCGTCGAAGGCCAGTCTCACGCGCGTTCTCCGGTGCACCAGGCGAATGTAGAGGCAAATCGCGTTCCAGCAATCGAACGAAAGGACGGTCCGCCGCCGCCCGGATCAGATCAGCCGCAAGCCTTTCAGGCTCGCATGCCCGTCCCGCCCCACGATGATGTGGTCGTGGACCGCGATCCCGAGCGGCTTCGCGACCTCCACGATCTGGCGCGTCATCGCGATGTCGGCCGACGAGGGCGTCGGGTCGCCGGACGGATGGTTGTGGACCAGGATCACGGCCGTCGCGCCGAGTTCGAGCGCGCGTTTCACCACCTCGCGCGGGTAGACGGGCGTGTGGTCGACCGTCCCGGTCTGCTGCACCTCGTCCGCGATGAGGGTGTTGCGCTTGTCGAGGAACAGGAGCCGGAACTGCTCCGTCTCGGCGAACGCCATCGTGGTGCGGCAATACTCGATGACCGCGCTCCAGGACGAGAGCGCGGGTCGTTTGGCGACGGCGCCGCGCGCGAGCCGGTGCGCGCAGGCCTCAACGATCTTGAGATCCAGGACGACGCTGTCGCCGATGCCATCGATCTCGCGCAGCCGCCCGCGCGGTGCGGCCAGGACCTCCGCGAAGCTGCCGAATTGCCGGATCAGCGCCTTCGCGATCGGCTTGACGTCGCGGCGCGGGATGGAGCGGAACAGCACGAGTTCGAGGAGTTCGTAATCCGGCATCCCGTCACTGCCGGCCTCCGCGAAGCGGGCGCGCAGCCGTTCACGATGCCCGAGATAGTGAGGATCGTCGGAATCCGCGCTCAAGCGGCGATGTCGTAGGGCGGCCGATGGTAACCCTTCGGCGAATAGGTGAACACCTCGACACCGCTCTCCGTAACACCGACCGTGTGCTCGAACTGCGCGGAGAGGGACCGATCCCGCGTGACGGCGGTCCAGCCGTCCGACAGCACTTTGACTTGCGGCCGGCCGAGATTGATCATGGGCTCGATCGTGAAGATCATGCCGGGCCGCAGGGGCACGTCGTAGCTCGCCTCGACGTAGTGCAGGACGGTCGGCGCATCGTGGAAGACGCGGCCCACGCCGTGGCCGCAGAAGTCGCGCACGACCGAGCAGCGCTCCCGCTCCGCATGACTCTGGATCGCGGCGCCGATCGCGTTGGTGGTCCGGCCGGGCAGGACCGCCTGAACGCCGCGCATCAGGCAGTCGTGCGTCACGTCGCAGAGCCGGGCGGCGCGCCGCGGCACCTCGCCGACGAAGTACATCCGGCTCGAATCGCCGTACCAGCCGTCCACGATGAGCGTGATGTCGATGTTGAGGATGTCGCCGTCCCGCAGCGGCTTGTCGTTCGGGATGCCGTGACACACGACGTGGTTGATCGACGTGCAGATCGACCGAGGGTAGCCACGGTAGAGCAGCGTCGCCGAGTAGGCCCCGTGATCGCGCGCGAAGGCGACGGTCAGGTCGTCCAGCGCCTGCGTGGTGACGCCCGGGCGCACGTGCTCGACGAGCAGGTCCAGCGCCTCGGCGGTGAGACGCCCCGCGCGCCGCATTCCCGCGAAGCCCTCTGGCCCGTGGATCGGCGCATCGGCGGTGCGCCGCCGGTCGAGTTGGCTGGTGTCATCTTGACTCATCGGGGCATCGTCTTAGCTGCGGCGCGGCGCCTTGCAAGCGGCCGTGAGGGACGGCCAGGGTTGCGGCCCGCTCGGGGCGGTGCGAAGAGCGGGCCGGAGCGGGAACGGGATGTACGGTTCGACGGGCGGGCAAGCCATCGAGATCGGGGAGGCGGCGCCGTTCGGGGTGTACGCGCCCACGGGCTTGGTCAAATCCGCCGTCTCGGCGACGCGACGGCTCAGGGCGACGTGGCTCAACCGCCGGCTGACCAACATCGTGCGCCGATTGGCCATCCATCGCCTCGGGGGGCGGCCCGTCGATGTCGAGGCGCTGGGCTTCCGGATGCGGCTCCTGCCGTACCGCAACATCTGCGAGAAGCGGATGCTGTTCTCGCCGCAGAATTTCGACCCGCGCGAGCTCGCCATTCTCGAAGCCCGGCTTCGGCCGGGCTTCGTGTTCATCGATGTCGGGGCGAATGTTGGGGCCTACTCGCTGTTCGTCGCCTCGCGAACGGACGGGTCGGCCCGGATCCTCGCGGTCGAGCCGCAGCCCGACATCTTCAACCGCCTCGTATACAATGTGAGGCTCAACGCCTTCGCGACGATCAAGGCGATCGAATGCGCGGTGGCGGACAAGCCGGGCGAGGTCACGCTGTTCCTCGACTCGGAGAACAGTGGCGAGTCGAGCGTGAAGATCGTGGGGTCCGGTGGCGCGACGCCGCTGCGCGTCATGGGACGCACGCTGCTCGATCT
>CAHJXE010000114.1 GCA_903644085.1 Hyphomicrobiales bacterium | reverse complement strand
GCGTCCGCTCGACCCGGGCGTCGATGTCGCGGTCGAGGATGTCGTTCCAGGTCGAGCCCGCGCCCCGCATCACGAAGGCGCCGACGAGGAAGAGCGCGAGATGCGCCGGCAAGTGGGCGAGCCGGCCCGACGCGAGGGCGGCGAGCGCCGCCGACCACCAGCACGGCCACATGAGGAGCCACGAGCCGATCGGCCGGTCGTAGCGTGCGAGGCGCAGCCACGGCCGCGACGCGACCGGCGCGAACCGGTCGACCCAGTTCGCGGAGGGTGCGTCCGCGATCGTGCGATCCGATCCGATCGACAGGTTCATGTCCCCGCTTGCAGCCGCCCACTCGGTGGCCCGGCACACGAGTAGCGCAGCCGGGCCTCGGTCGCTACGAGTTGCCGCCCTCCATACCCGAGATCTCGCCCGAGATTCGGCTGCTCTCTTGGTTGCCCGCGTCGACGGCCTGCGCGAAAGCGTCGACGAAGCGGGCTTCAATCTTGGTGCCCATCCTCCGCAATGTCTCTATCGCGTCCACGTGGCTCGTCGGCGCTTTGTAGGAGCGGCGCTCGATCAGGGCGGCGTAGATGTCGCAGACCGTGAGGAGACGGATCGGGTCCGCGATCGAACACGAACTCAAGCCGTCCGGATAACCCGATCCGTCGAGCATCTCGTGGTGGTGGCGCGTGATGGCGAGGACCAGCGGCTCGTAGGATCCGGATTTGACCAGGATGTCGTGACCGATCTCGGGATGATGGCGCATCACCCTCATCTCGTCAGGGCTGAGCGGTCCGGGCTTGTTGAGGATCTCGAGGGGTATCTTCGCCTTGCCCACATCGTGGACGAGAGCCGCGCGCGTCAGCCGTTTGGCGTCGGCTTCCGAGAAGTGCAACTGGCGCGCGAAATTCGCGGTCAGACCCGAGACGAGCAGGCAGTGCTGGTAGGTCGCGTCGTCGTGCTGCCACACGAGATCCAGCCAGCTCGACAGACCGCCCTCGCGGATCGCGTCCAGCACCGGATCGATCCCGCTATCGATGAGTTCGCGATCCAGCCGTCCCACGCTGGCCTGATCCCACATGGTCGCGAGGACTTGGTCCGAGACCGCGAAACTGCGCCTGAGCGCGATGTCGGGGAGGTTCGCATCGGGCCTGATCTGCGCGATCAGAGCCTTGATCAGGATCGTCGGGCACGTCTCGGCAGGATAGTAGATCCGCCTCGCCCCTGCGACGGCGTCGGAGGTCTCGAACGTTCGCGTCAGATAGATCGCGGGGATCGGCTTGGCCCCGTTGACGGGCAAACAGCTGATCATGCCGCGGGTTCGCGGCGTATTGAGAACCTGATCGACGATGAAGCCGTGGGGCGGGGTCCGTGCGGCCTTGGCGAAATCCGATGTGGGTCCGAGCACGCGGCAATCCGCGTAGAGTTCAACCGCCCGCTTCAGGAACTCGTGAGAGGCGGGGCGTTCTGTCACGAGCCAGATGATCATCGTCAGGTCTGACCGGGTTCGTGTGCAGTTGCGACGAAGCTACGTGATCCCGAGGCTCGGGATAGCGCATCGAGCCGAGCGCGTTCGCAACTTGCCGACGCCGAACCACCACGCCTCCGAGGCAGTTCTGACCGGCCGCAAGTACGTCCTCGACCCTACTCGTCTCACGCCCGAGCACCTCATCACGTCCCCATCATCTCGTCAGCCGCCCTCACTACGGAACGGCGCAATCTACGATCGATAACACTCAGGGTTGCGCGCGCCGCGTCGGTATCTGAAAATCCCTTGTCGAGCATCCAACCGGTACATCAAAGACCATTAAGAGCAAGCAAATCGAGAAAAGACCGATCTTCCTGTTTCGTAGAACGGGGGAGCGGAATCTCCTCTGTTTGGTTACAACAAAGCAAGCATGTTTCATTGACCCGGGAAGGCTCGATCTGCACCTTGCGGTGATCATCCTCCAGCATATGCCGGGTCGTCACGCGGACATGCAGCCGCGGCGAGATCGTGCACGCGACGGGGATCGACGTCTCGCAGACACGGACCGACATGACCGCGATCACCTCGATCTCCCCGCGTCCGGCGAACTCGCCCCCTGCGGCGCGTGAGCCGGGCTCCGACGGGCTCGGCTGGAGTGAGTTCTGGCGCAAGGAGGACTGGTGGGCGGTGTGGGTCGGCCTCGCGACGGTCGCGGTGGCTTACGCATTCTACGCCCGTGGCGGCAGCATCGGGTGGATCGCGGTCTCGCCCGCCCGCTGGTCGAGCGGCGACCAGCTCATCTCGCACTTCGCCGCGAATGCTTGGCGCTACGTCGCGCAATTCGTCGTCTTCGCGACCGTGTTCACGGTCGCACTCACGGCGATCGGCCACCGTGCGGGCGCGTTTCTCGGCTCGTTCGTGCTCGTCTACCTGCTCTCGCTCGCGATCTTCGCCCTCGGCGCCTGGGACAAGGCGCAGTACTACAACCTCGAGCCGCCGCTCGTCGCCTTGCTCGCCGGCCTCCTGATCTCGAACGTGATCGGCGTGCCGGACGCCCTGCGGAGCGGGTTCCGGGTCGAGTTCTACGTGAAGCTCGGCATCGTGCTCCTCGGCGCGACCCTGCCGTTCACGTTGATCATCTGGGCGGGCCCGGTCGCGATCCTGCAGGCCTCGATCGTGTCGATCGTGACGTTCTCGGTCATCTTCGTCACCGCCCGCAAGCTCGGGCTCGACCACAGGCTCGCCGCGACGCTCGGCGCCGGCGGGGCGGTTTGCGGCGTCTCGGCCGCCATCGCGATCGCGGGCGCCGTCCGGGCCCGCAAGGAGGACCCGCCGATCGCGATCACGCTCGTCGTGCTCTGGGCGATCGTGCTGATCTTCGCGCTGCCGCTCGCGGCCCGCGCGCTCGGTCTGTCAACGGGGGTCGGCGGCGCGTGGATCGGCACCTCCGAGTTCGCGGACGCGGCGGGCTTCGCGGCCGCGCAGGCCTATGGCGGCCTCGCCGGGCCCGCGACCGGCATCACCGGGACGGCCGATCAGGCGGTCTGGTCCTACACCCTGATCAAGGTCGTGGGGCGCGACGTGTGGATCGGCATCTGGGCGCTCGTCCTGTCCATCATCTCCGTGACCTACTGGGAACGTTCGGAGACCGGCGGCACGGTCGAGTACGGCCAGATCTGGTGGCGGTTCCCGAAATTCGTCGTCGGGTTCCTGGTCGCGTCGGTGCTGGTGACCCTCGTCACGCAGGGCGTCTCCTACGCCGACTACGATAGGCTCGTGAAGCCGGGCCTCATCGCGCCCATCACCACGCTCAGGACCTGGGCCTTCACGTTCAGCTTCCTGTCGATCGGGCTGACGACGCGGTTCCGCGACTTCGCGCCTGCGGGCGGGCGTCCCGCCATCGCGTTCACCGCCGGCGTGATCGTCAACCTGGTGCTGGGCTTCGTGCTCTCCGTCCTCGTGTTCGGGCAGTACTGGACGGACCTCGCCCGGTGAGGTGGCCTTTCGGTCAAGTCGCCCGGAAGACGCCCGCGACGGCCGGCCAGTGCCGGACATGCGCGCATTTCGACAACGCGCCCGCGACGCTGGAGGCGGAGTTCGGCAACCTCGCGTCCATGAGCTCCGGCTTCGCGTCCGTGAGGGCCGAGGACGGGATCTGCCGCGCGCGCAATATCTATCTCTCGTCGCGTGCCGGATGTACCAGCCACCACGCAGTCGGGGTCTAGGCGCGCGTCATGGCGGACATGGACAGGATCGACCGCGCCATCCTGCGCATCCTCCAGGAGGACGTGAACGTCCCGATCGCCGCCATCGCGGAGCGCGTCGGGCTGTCGCAGACGCCGTGCTGGAAACGCATCCGCAAGCTGGAAACGACGGGCGTCATCGAGAAGCGGGTGGCGCTGCTCGACCCGCAGAAGATCGGCCTCGGGCTCACCGTCTTCGTGTCGATCGTCGCGCCGAACCACTCCGCGGATTGGCTCGCGACCTTTGCGGAGAGCGTCACCGCGATGCCGGAGGTGATGGATTTCTACCGCATGGCGGGCGACGTCGACTATATGCTGCGCGTCGTCGTCAGCGACATGGCGGCCTACGATCAGTTCTACAAACGCCTGATCGGCGCAGTGCCTCTGAAGGAGGTCACGTCGCGCTTCGCCATGGAGCGGATCAAGTCGGAGACGGCCTACGTCATCGCGTGAACCCGTCGGGGGTTGGAATTGCTCCGGAAAGGCTCGTCCGGAGACGATCCTGCTCTCTGGCCGGCCTCTTTAGAACGTTGATGTCGTTGCGTGAAAGCCGGCCAGCGCAGATATAGAGCCTCGTGTCAGCCCCAGCATTTCTCCCCCGGACCGCGCCGTTCGGGGACGACGATATCGCGAGCCTTGAGCGCGTGCTCGGGGGCGCGACTGCCGTCCAGCGTGCCTGGCTGTCCGGGTTCCTGGCGGGCCTCGATGCGGGTGCTGCCCCGGCCGCCTTGCCCGCGGAGGCGCCCCGGGCGGCCGAGCCGCTGACCATCCTCTTCGCGAGCGAATCCGGCAACTCCGAGCGGCTCGCGAGTGACGTCGCCAAGCTCGCCCGCAAGACCGGCTTCAAGCCGAAGGTCGTCGACTTCGCGGATCTCGAACTCGCGGACCTGCCGAAGGCGAAGCGCCTGATCGCGATCGCCGCCACCTGGGGCGAGGGCGAGCCGCCGGCCCGCGCGGGTCGTGTCTATGCCGAACTGATGGGGGACGCGGCCCCGCGTCTCGACGGCGTCCAGTTCGGCGTGTTGTCGCTCGGCGACATGTCCTACGTGGAGTTCTGCGCCGTCGGGAAGGCGCTCGACGCCCGTTTCGAGGCGCTGGGCGGGCGCCGCGCGGTCGAGCGCGTCGATCTCGACCTCGATTTCGAGGCGGGCGCCTCCGCCTGGATCAAGGGCGCGCTGGAGACGCTCGCGCCCGAGCCCTCTGGCGCAGCCGGCCCGGCGGGCAACGTCGTGGCGGTCGATTTCGGTCGCGCGGCCGCGGAGCCGAACACCGGCCCGGTCGAAGCGGAGGTCGTCGAGCATGTCGACCTGAACTCGTCGCGCTCCGACAAGGAGACGATCCACCTCGCGCTCGCCTTCGAGGGCGCGGCCCCGGCCTACGAGCCGGGCGACTCGCTCGAACTCTACCCGGAGAACGACCCGGCGCTCGTCGAGCAGATCCTTGCGGCCGCCGGCCTCGCGGGCGACGACGCGCTGCGCCGCACGCTGCTCGCCGAGCGCGACATCACCACGCTGTCGCCCGTCACGGTCGAGCGTTTCGTCAAGGCGACGGGCCATGCGGACGCGCGGCGGCTCGTCGACTCGGGCGAGGTCCGCGCCTGGATCGCGGGACGCCACCTCGTCGACCTCCTCGAGACCTTTCCGGCCGCGCTCGAAGCCGGGCATCTCGGCGACATCACGCGCCCCCTCCCGCCCCGCGCCTACTCGATCGCGTCCTCTCGCAAGGAGGTCGGCGACGAGGCGCATCTTCTGATCGCGGCCGTGCGCTACGAGACGCAGGGGCGTGCGCGCGCGGGCGTCGCGTCCGTCCACGTGGCTGACCGCATCCGCGACGGCGCGAAGCTCAAGGTGCGGCTGAAGCCGAACCGACACTTTCGCCTGCCGGCCGACCCTGCGACCGACATCCTCATGGTGGGGCCTGGCACCGGCATCGCGCCGTTCCGGGCCTTCACCCAGGAACGCCGCGCCGTCGGGGCGACCGGACGCTCGTGGCTCTTCTTCGGCGACCGCCGCTTCACGCACGACTTCCTCTACCAGCTCGAATGGCAGGACGCGCTGGAGGACGGCAGCCTCAGCCGGATCGACGTCGCGTTCTCGCGCGACCAGCCCGAGAAGGTCTACGTGCAGGACCGCGTCTGGGAGCATCGCCGCGACGTCGTCGACTGGCTTGAGGGCGGGGCCGCCTTCTACGTCTGCGGCGACGCCAACGCGATGGCGAAGGACGTGCGCTCCGCGCTCGTGCGCTCCTACGCGGACGTCAAGGCGCTCTCGCCCGGCGACGCGGAGGCGGCCGTGACCCGGCTCGAACGCGACAAGCGCTACCTGCAGGACGTGTACTGAACTAACGCGACCTCATCCTGAGGTGCCGTCCGGCCGAGCCGGACGGCCTCGAAGGAGGACTTCAGATTGCACCGTCCCTGCGTGCTTCGAGGCCGCGCGCTGCGCGGCACCTCAGCACAAGGACCTTCGGAGAATGAGATGACCGAGACCATCGACCAGCGCCATCGCAACGAGCACATCAAGGAGGCGTCCGGCCTCCTGCGCGGCACGCTCGCGGACGGCCTCCTCAAGCACGCGACCGGCGCGATCTCCGAGGATGACGGGCAGCTCGTCAAGTTCCACGGCATGTACCTCCAGGACGACCGCGACCTCAGGCCCGAGCGCGCGAAGAAGAAGCTGGAGAAGGCCTATTCCTTCATGATCCGGCTGCGCATCCCGGGCGGGGTGGTCACGCCCGCTCAATGGCTCGTGCTCGACGACATCGCGCGCACTTACGCCAACGGGACGCTGCGCGCGACGACGCGGCAGACCTTCCAGTACCACGGCGTCATCAAGTCGAACCTGAAGCGGGCCATGCGGGCGATCGACTCCGCGCTGCTCGACACGATCGCGGCCTGCGGGGACGTGAACCGCAACGTGCTCGCGGCCACGAACCCGCACCAGTCGGGCGCGCACAAGGCCGCCTACGATCTCGCGCGCGAGATCTCGGACGGACTGCTGCCGAAGACCGGGGCCTGGCGCGAGATCTGGCTCGACGGCGAGAAGGTCGTGGGCGGCGAGCCGGAGGACGAGCCCGTCTACGGCCACACCTACCTGCCGCGGAAGTTCAAGACGGTCGTGGCCGTGCCGCCCTCGAACGAGGTCGACGTGTTCGCGCACGATCTCGGCTTCGTGGCGATCCTCGACGAGGCGGGCGACCTCACCGGCTGGAACGTCACGGTCGGGGGCGGCATGGGCATGACGCATGGCGAGCCCGAGACCTACCCCCGCGTCGCCGACGTGATGCTGTTCTGCGAGCCCGACTGGGCGGTCAGGGTCGCGGAGGCCGTGATGACGGTACAGCGCGACTGGGGCGACCGCACCAACCGCAAGGCGGCGCGCCTCAAATACACGATCGACCGGCGCGGCCTCGCGGCGTTCCGGGCCGAGGTCGAATCCCGCCTCGGCCGCAGCTTCGAGGACCCGAAGCCCTTCGCTTTCACCAACAACGGCGACCGCTACGGCTGGACCGAGGGCGAGGACGGGCGCCACCACCTGACGCTCTACATCCCGAGCGGGCGCATCGGGGACGTGGAGGGCGGCCCGCGCTGGCTCACGGGCCTGCGCCGGATCGCGGAGATCCTTGATGGCGAGTTCCGGCTGACGGGCAACCAGAACGTCATCGTGGCGAACGTCTCGGCGGAGCGGCGCCCGGAGATCGAGGCGCTGGTGGCCGAGTTCGCCCTGACCTCCGGCGCGACGGCGTTGCGGCGGAACTCCATGTCCTGCGTGGCGCTGCCGACCTGCGGGCTCGCGGTCGCGGAGAGCGAGCGCTACCTGCCCGACCTCATGACCCGGCTGGAGGCGAGCCTCGCGTCGCATGGCCTCGCCGAAGACGAGATCACGATCCGCATGACGGGCTGCCCGAACGGCTGCGCGCGGCCCTACATCGCGGAGATCGGCCTCGTGGGCAAAGGCCCCGGCCGCTACAATCTCTATCTCGGGGCGGCGTTCGACGGCTCACGCCTGTCGAAGCTCTACCTCGACAACGCGGACGAGACCCGCATCGTGGCGGTGCTCGACGCGCTCTTCGCCGGGTACGCGGGCGACCGCCAGCCGGGCGAGCGCTTCGGCGACTGGGCCGTGCGGGCGGGCCACGTCGCCCGAACGGAGAGCGGCATGACGTTCCACGACGACACGGGCGCGCTGCGGCAACTCGCGGCGTGAGCGCTGGCGCGGAATTTGGATCAGAACGGTTCGTGACTGTTCCCGAACCATCGCGCCCGACCCAACCGTCGCCGCGCCGCCCGGCCCGGCTCGCGCCGCTCGCCAAGCTGCCGATCTTCGTCGACCTCGTCGACCGCCGGGTCGTGCTGATCGGCGGCGGCGAGCCGGTCGTGTGGAAGGCGGAACTGCTGGCCGCGACCGGCGCGTCGCTCGACATCTACGCGGCCGAGCCGGAGCCGGACCTGGATGCGCTGGCGGCCTCGAACGGGCGCGTCTCGCTCCATCGGCGCGACTGGGAGCCGGCCGACCTCGACGGCGCGGCCTTCGTGGTGGCGGATCCGGAGGACGAGGCCGAGGCGACGCGGGTCCAGGCGGCCGCGCGGGCACGCGGCCTCATGCTGAACGCGATCGACAACCCGCCCTTCTGCGACTTCCAGTTCGGCACCATCGTCAACCGCTCGCCCGTGGTGATCGGCATCATGACGGACGGCGCGGCCCCGATCCTCGGCCAGGCGATCCGCCGCCGGATCGAGGCCGTGGTGCCGGCCTCGGTCGCGACCTGGTCGCGCTCCGCGAAGGCGTTCCGCGACCGGCTGAAGACGCTGCTGCCCGGCCGGTCCGACCGGCGCGCGTTCTGGGAGCGGTTCGTCGACGCGGCCCTCACGTCGGGAACCGCGGAGGCGGACCAAACGGCGGAGTTGGAGCGTCTGGCCAAGGGTGTCGCAGGTGCCGGGTCCGGCCGGGTCGGGGAGGTCGTGATCGTCGGCGCGGGTCCGGGCGACCCGGAACTGCTGACGCTGAAGGCGATGCGCGAGCTCCAGGCGGCCGACGTCATCGTGTACGACCGCCTCGTGACGCCGGGCGTGCTCGAGCTCGCGAGGCGCGAGGCGCGCCGCGTCCATGTGGGCAAGGAAGGCCACGGCGCGTCCTGCCGGCAGGAGGACATCTCGGCCCTCCTCGTCGACCTCGCGCTCGCGGGGGAGCGCGTCGTGCGGCTGAAGGGCGGCGACCCCGCGGTGTTCGGGCGGACGGGCGAGGAGGTGGC
>CAHJXE010000113.1 GCA_903644085.1 Hyphomicrobiales bacterium | reverse complement strand
ACGGCGGCGCTGGCCCGGCACGCGAAGTCGCTCGGCGCGACGTTCCTCAGCGATCGGGCCGTCCGTCTGCGGATCGAGGGCGGCCGGCTCGTCTCGGTCATCACGGCCGCGAACGGCGAACTCGCCTGCGACCGGGCGGTGATCTCGGCCGGCGCGCGCTCGAAGGCGCTGGCGGCCGAGGCCGGCGACGCCGTACCGCTCGAGACCGAGCGCGGCTACCACGTGTCGGTTCTCGATCCGCCGATCGCGCCGCGCATGACCATCATGGCGTCCGACACGAAACTTGTGGTCAACCCGACCGCGTCGGGCCTGAGGGCCGCCGGACAGGTCGAGATCGCGGGGCTGGAGGCCGCGCCGGATTGGCGGCGGGCCGCCATCCTGCGCGACGGCCTCGTCGGCATGTTCCCGGGGCTGCCGCGGGATTTCCCGACCGAGCGGGTCAAGGTCTGGTTCGGGCATCGCCCGAGCACGCCGGACGGCATGCCGGTGATCGGGCGGGCGTCCAGATGCCCGGAGGTCGTGTACGCGTTCGGGCACGGCCATATCGGGCTCGTGTCCAGCGCCCGCACCGGCCGTGCGGTCGCCCAACTCCTCGCCGGGCGCGAGCCCGAGATCCCGCTCGCACCCTTCGCGGCCACGCGCTTCCGCAGGGCGCGCGGCGGCGCCCGACCCGTCAGGTGAACACCGGATGATTCCTTCGACAGGCCCGGTCGCGCGCGGCGGCAAGAGCGTCTACGGCGCGCCGCTCGGCATCCTGATGCTCGAGGCGCGCTTCCCGCGCATCCCCGGCGACATGGGCAACGCCACGACCTGGCCGTTCCCGGTGCTCTACCGCGTGGTGCGGGGTGCCAGCCCCGACCGGGTCGTGCTTCGGGGCGCGAAAGGGCTGCTGCCCGACTTCGTCGAGGCCGCGCAGGACCTCGTCCGGCTCGGCGCCGAGGCCATCACGACGAATTGCGGGTTCCTGTCGCTGTTCCAGGCCGAACTCGCGGCCGCCGTGCAGGTGCCCGTCGCGACGTCCTCGCTCATGCAGGTGCCCTGGGTGCAGGCGACCCTTCCGCCGGGCCGGCGCGTCGGGCTGCTCACGGTCAGCGGCTCGACCCTGACGCCGGCCCATCTGGCCGCCGCGGGCGTGCCGCTCGATATCCCGCGCATCGGCACCGAGGCCGGCCGCGAGTTCTTCCGCGTCATCATCCGGGAGGACAAGCCGGACCTCGACATCGCGGCGGCCGAGCAGGACATCCTGGAGGCGGGGCGGGAGCTCGTCGCGCGTCATCCCGAGATCGGCGCGATCGTGCTCGAATGCACCAACATGCCGCCCTACGCGGCGGCCTTGCGGGACGCGCTGCAACTACCGGTCTACGACATCTACGCGATGATCACCTGGTTCCACGCAGGACTTCGCCCGCGCGCATGGAGGTTCTAAGGCCCGACGAGCGTCCCGCCATCGACCACGATGCTCTGGCCGGTGACCCAGCTCGCCTCCGGGGAGGCCAGAAAGAGGACGACGTTGGCAACCTCTTCAGGCCGCCCCATGCGGCCGAACGGGATCTGTTTCAGCGTGGCGTCGTAGAGGGCCGGATCGCTGGTGCGCCGGTCCTCCCAGGTTCCACCCGGGAACTCGATCGCGCCCGGCGCGACGCAGTTCACCCGGATGCCCTTGGCCGCGAGCACCTTCGCCTGGCTCGTCGTGTAGTGCATGACGGCGGCCTTCACGGCTCCGTAGGGTGCCGCGCGCGACGTCGCGCGCAAGGCCGAGATCGACGCGATGTTCACGATGGAGGAGCCCGGGCCGAGGAGCGGGATCGCCGCGTGGCTGCCCCGCACCACCGCCATCACGTCGACGGAGAACGAGGCCGCCCAACCCTCCTCGTCGTCCGTCATCCCGAAGCCGGACGCGTTGTTGACCAGGACGTCGAGGCCGCCGAGCGCCGCGGCCGCGGCCGGCACGTAGGCGGCGATCGCTTCGGCTTCCGCGAGGTCGACACCCGCGGCGTGAGCCGTCACGCCGAGCGCCTCGATCTCCTGTCGCGTGGACTCGAGCGGGCCGGGGCTCCGCGCGCAGATGGAGACGGCCGCACCGCGGGCCGCGAAACCGAGCGCGATGGAGCGCCCGATGCCGCGGCTCCCGCCCATCACGATCACGCGTTTGCCGGAGAAGGTCATCGCTGGGTTCCGATCCGTTGGTATGTCGAACGAGACTCTCAGCTTCGCTCCGCGCCCGCCTGCTCACCCGACGCGGGCGCCGGCTTCGGGCCGCCCTTCGCGACGCCCACCATGGCGGGGCGCAGGACGCGCTCGCCGATCGCGTAGCCGGTCTGGATGACCTGGAGGACGGTGCCGGCCGGCACCTCCTCGTTCGGCACCTCGAACATCGCCTGATGCATGTTCGGATCGAAGCGGCCGCCCTCGGGCGAGAGGCGCTTCACGCCGTGGCGCTCCAGCGTCTTCTGGAGGTCGCGCTCGGTCAGCTCGACACCCTCGATCAGTGCCTTCAAGGCGGCGCTCTCAGGCTCGCCTTTCGGCACGCTCTCCAATGCACGGCGCAGGTTGTCCGCGACGTTCAGCATGTCGCGCGCGAAGTTCGTGACCGCGTAGACGCGCGCATCCGCGGTGTCGCGCTCGGTGCGACGGCGCAGGTTCTCCATGTCGGCGAGGGAGCGTAGCAGGCGGTCCTTCAAGTCGAGCTTCTCGGCCTCGAGCTGGGCCAGCGCGTCGGGCTGCTGCTCGACGATGTCCGCGAAGTCGGCCTCCTCGATGGGTTCGCGATCGGCGGCTTGGTCCGTCTGGTTCATCATGAGGTCATCCAGGAAAGGGTCGGACCCGATATCAGGATTTCGGCCAACCGAATCAAGCCGTTCGGCGCGCCTGAAACGTCACCCGTCCTGGTGCAGGACGTCGAGCAGGCTGCGCCGGATCGCGGCCTGCCGGGCCGGATGGATGATCTTGGTGGCCGTGAGGTCGGTCACGTAGAACACGTCGACCGCCTTCTCCCCGAAGGTCGCGACATGCGCGGACGCGATGTTGAGGTTCAGCCGCCCGATCGCGGTCGTGAGGTCGTAGAGCAGCCCCGGCCGGTCGAGGCCCGTTACCTCCAGCACCGTCTGGCGCGACGAGATCTCGTTGTCGACCATCACCTCGGGGGTCACGTGGAACGCCTTCGGGACCGTCCGCACGGGCCGGCGTCGGGCCACGAGGTCCGCGATCCGGACCTCGCTCCGCAACGCCTTCTCGATCGCGGCCGCGACGCGCTCGCCGCGCCGGATCTCGTCATCGTCACGCTCGAAGGCGCGCGACAGGAAGATCGTGTCGAGCGCGATCCCGTCCGCGGAGGTGAAGATCTGCGCGTCCACGATGTTGCCGCCCGCCGCCGCGCAGGCGCCCGTGATGATCGCCAAGAGGCGCGGATGGTCGGGCGAGAAGATGGTGAGCTCGGTGACGGCGCGGAACTCGTCCGTCTCGACGCGCGTGCCCACGCTGAGGCCGCCGCGCTCCGTCTCGGTCAGCGATCGCGCGTGCTTGATCTGTCGATCGAGCGCCGTCTTCATCCAGTAGGCCGGGTAGAAGCGGGCCGCGTAGGCGGCGAAGGCCTCGTCGCTCCAGTCGGGTAGCGCCGCGCGGAGCTGTGCCTGCACGGTGAACATCCGGTTCGGTCGCATCCGCTCGGAATGGCCGCCGGTCAGCGCGAGTTCGGTCTCGCTGTAGAGCGTGCGCAGCAATTCGCCCTTCCAGCCTGTCCAGACGCCCGGACCCACGGCCTTGATGTCCGCGATGGTGAGGACGAGGAGCAGCTTCAGCCGCTCAACCGTCTGGATGGTGGCCGCGAAGGTCTCGATCGTCTTCGGGTCCTGGAGGTCGCGCCCCTGGGCGACCGTCGACATCAGGAGGTGGTGCCGGACGAGCCAGGCGGCGGTCTCGATCTCGGCCGCGTCGAGGCCCAGGCGCGCGCCGAGCTTGCGGGCGATCCGGGCGCCCGCGATCGAGTGGTCCTCCGCGCGGCCCTTCGCGATGTCGTGCAGGAACATCGCGAGGTAGAGCGCGCGCCGGTGCGAGATCGAGTGGATGATCCCGTTCGCGAGCGGGTGCTCCGATTCGACCCGCTGCCCGTCGATCTCCGACAGCACTCCGATGCCGCGCAGCAGGTGCTCGTCCACCGTGTAGTGGTGATACATGTTGAACTGCATCATCGACACGACCCGGCCGAAATCCGGGACCAGCCGACCGAGCACGCCCGTCTCGTTCATGCGTCGCAGCACGGTCTCGGGCGCGCGGCGCGAGGTCAGGATGTCCAGGAACAGGCGGCTCGCCTTGGGGTCGCGCCGGAGCGCCGGCCCGATGAGCCGCGTCGAGCGCGACGCGAGCCGGGTCGCGTCCGGGTGGATCGGCAGGCTGTGCTGGTCGGCGAGCCAGAACAGGCGGATCAGGTTCACCGGGTCCTGCTCGAACACGTCGTCGTTGCGCACCGTGATGCGGTCGTTGTCGATCCGGAAGCCGGGCGATTCGAGCGGCCCGCGGCTGCGCTTCAGCGAGCCCAGCATGCGGTCGAGCACGGGGCGGTTCTTCGCGTGGCGCGCCTCCAGGCCCGCGCACACGATGGCGGTCAAGTCGCCGACCTGCTTGGCGATGCGGAAGTACGCCTTCATGAAGCGCTCGACGGCCGCCATCCCGCGCCGGTCCACGAAGCCGAGCCGGCTCGCCAGGACGCGCTGCATGTCGAAGCCGAGGCGCTCTTCGGGGCGGCCGGTGGCGAAATGCAGGTGGCAGCGCACCCGCCACAGGAACTCCTCGCAGCGCCCGAATGCGGCAGCCTCATCCGGGGTGAACAGCCCGGCCTTCACGAGATCGTCCGGCTCGCTGATCCGGTAGACGTATTTGGTGAGCCAGAAGAGCGTGTTGAGGTCGCGCAGCCCCCCTTTGCCATCCTTCACGTTCGGCTCGACGAGGTAGCGATACTCCCCCGCGCGCCTGACGCGGGCATCCCGCTCCCGCAGCTTCGAGTCGACGAAGGCGGCGGCCGAGCCGCGCACCACCTGCCGGTCGAACTGGACGCGCATCTCGTCGAAGAGCGCCCCGTCGCCGACCAGGAAGCGGCTCTCGAGGAGCGCCGTGCGGATCGTCATGTCGGAGCGCGCCTCGCGCATGCACTCCGCGACGCTGCGGGTCGCGTGCCCGACCTTCAGCTTGAGGTCCCACAGGATGTAGAGCACCGCCTCGATGGCCGGCACGTCCTTCGGGTCGCTCTTCGAGGGCAGCAGGAACAGGAGGTCGACGTCGCTGCCGGGCGCCATCGTGCCGCGGCCGTAGCCGCCGGTCGCCACGATCGCGAGACCCTGCGCCAGACCTTGCGCGAGGCCGTCCGCCGCCGCGCCCGAGGTCTCCTGGAGGATCGCCGCGAAAGCCGTCCCGATCAGCGCGTCCATGCCGGCCGAGAGGGCGCGCGCGCAGGCGAGCCCGTCGCCGTGGCGCAGGAGGCGCTTCTCCGCGAGCTCACGGTCGCGCTGGAGCTGCTGGCGCAGGTCCGGCATGAGGCGCTGGCGAAGCTGGCTGGAGAAGAGATCGGGCTGCCGGGCGGCAGATGCGGACATGTTGCTTCGGATCGACCATTATGGGGGCGGCCGTGGCGGCCCGCTTAACATGGGGCGTCCGCTGACCCAACCGGAGATGGCGCCGGCTCTCGACGGGCGGACCCCGCGGGTGCAGAGACGGCGCTTGGCGGCCGCGACGCGGCGCACCCACCCGGAGGTCCCGATATGATGGACGCGACCGCGCTTCGTGCGCTCCAGTCTCCTCTCAAAGAGCGCTACCGCGGCGACCCCGGAGCCGCGACCGTGACGTTGAAGGCGCAAGGCACGCTCGACGAGACCGCGATCGCCTGCAAGGTCGAGACCGGCCGCGCGCTCGCGATCGCGGGTCTGCATCCCGCGACCGGCGGGTCGGGCGCGGAGCTCTGCTCGGGCGACATGCTGCTCGAAGCGCTCGTCGCCTGCGCGGGCGTCACCCTGAAGGCGGTCGCGACCGCGCTCGGGATCGAGGTGCGCAGCGGCCGCGTCAGCGCGGAGGGCGACCTCGACTTCCGCGGCACGCTCGGCGTCGACAAGGCGGCGCCCGTCGGGTTCCGGGCGATCCGCCTCGCCTTCGAGGTCGACACGGACGCGCCGCAGGACCAGATCGACACATTGTTGAAGCTGACGGAGCGCTACTGCGTGGTGTTCCAGTCGCTGAATCACCGGCCGGAGCTCGGCGTCGAGCTCCGCCGCGCGGGATAGATCGTCTTGTAAACCCGGCGGCGGGCGTCCAGCTATGTACCAATCCTGTCACGATGGCGGCACGGGCGACGCCTTGACGAGCACGGGATCGGCCATCGCGAGGCGTTGTCGATGACGGAGAACGATCAGGGTGCGCGCCGGCGTGCGCTGCTGCTTCTCAACCGCAAGGCCCGGGGCGGGGGCGGGCCGATCCAGGCCGCGCTCGACACGCTGGCCGCGGGCGGGATCGACGTCGAGGAGCACGATTGCGACGGCGCGGCCGCCATGGGGTCGGCCATCCGCGAGCGAGTGCGCGACCTCGACCTCGTGATCGTCGGGGGTGGGGACGGCACGCTGAACTGCACCGCGGGGGCGATCGTCGAGACCGGGCTGCCGATGGGCATCCTGCCGCTCGGCACCGCGAACGACCTCGCGCGCACGCTGGGGCTGCCGCCCGATCCCGTCGGGGCCGCGCGCGCGATCGTGGCCGGGCACCTGCGCACGATCGATGTCGGCCAAGTGAACGGGCGTCACTTCTACAACGTCGCGTCGGTCGGCTTCTCGGCCGAGCTCACCCGCGAACTCACCCACGAGTTGAAGCGGCGCTGGGGCGTGCTCGGCTACGCGATGGCGAGCGTGCGCCTGCTCCTGCGCATGCGGCCCTTCACGGCCTTCATCGAGCATGACGGCACGATCCAGAAGGTGAAGACGGTCCAGATCGCGGTCGGCAACGGACGCCATTACGGCGGAGGCCTGACGGTCGACGAGGCGGCCGAGCCCGACGACGGGCTGCTGCACGTCTATAGCCTGGAGGTCGACCATTGGTGGCGGCTCTTGCGGCTCGCGCCGTCGCTCAAGCGCGGCACCCTGTCCTCGTGGCGGGACGTGCGCGTCTTCACGACCGCCGCGGTGACGATCCGCACGCGGCGCACCCGCTCGGTCAACACGGACGGCGAGCTCACGGGCGCGACGCCGGCCGTCTTCACACTCATTCCCGCGGCCGTGCGCGTCTTCGCGCCCGCTCCGGCGCAGAGCTGACGAGCACCTCATGAGCAGCCTTCTCGCGCTCGCGGCGCAGCCCGAAGCCTGGGCGGCGCTCGCGACCCTGGTCGTCATGGAGGTCGTGCTCGGCATCGACAACCTGGTGTTCCTGTCGATCATCACGAACAAGCTGCCGGAGGAGCGTCGCGCGAGCGCGCGCTATGTCGGGCTCGCCCTCGCGCTCGTGATGCGGCTCGCACTCCTCTTCACCATCACGGTCATCATCGGGCTGACCGCGCCCGTCGCGACCCTCTACGGCCACGGCTTCTCCTGGCGCGACATCATCCTGATCGGGGGCGGGCTCTTCCTCGTCTACAAGGCGACGCGCGAGATCCACGAGAGCGTCGACCCGCACGAGGGCGAAGCGGGTCCGGTCAAGGCCGCGGGGTTCGCGGGCGTGATCGTGCAGATCATCGTGGTCGACCTCGTGTTCTCGCTGGATTCGATCATCACGGCCGTGGGCATGACCGAGCACCTGCCCATCATGGTCGTGTCCGTGATCTTCGCGATTGCCCTGATGGTCGCCGCCGCCGGTCCCCTCGCGGCCTTCATCGAGGCGAACCCGACGGTCGTGATGCTGGCGCTCTCCTTCCTCCTGATGATCGGCACCGTGCTGATCGCGGACGGCTTCGGCTTTCACGTGCCGAAGGGCTACATCTACGCCGCGATGGCGTTCTCGGTCCTGGTCGAGGCGCTGAACATGCTGGTGCGCCGGAGGCGGCGGAGCGCTCGCTAGATCGCGTCGCGTTCGAGGAGCGAGCGGCTGGCCGCGATGCGCTTGTGCAGGTGGACCATCAGCGCGACGCCGAAGATCGGGGTCGCGAGATTGAGGAGCGGGACGAGAAGGAGCCCCGCCGCGACCGCGCCGCCCGCCATGACGGTCCCGTTATGCTCCCGCCTAAGACGCGCAGCCGTATCTGGATCTGAGAAGCGGGCCGCCGCGAGCTCGAAATACTCCCGCCCGATCAGGTAGGTGTTGGCCGCGAAGAACGCCACGACGTTGACGCCCGGCACCAGGATCAGCGTCAGCGCCAGGAGGTTCACGGCGAGCGACAGGCCGGAGAAGCGCAGGCCCGTGACGAGCGAGCGCCCGAGCGAGAGCGCGCGGCCCGGCGGATCGGCCGGATAGGCGCGCCGCTCGACGATCTCCGCCACGTCGTCGAGGAAGAAGCTCGCGACCAGCGCCGAGACGGCGGGCAGGACATACGCGAAGCCGACGAGCAGCCCGGCGCCCGCGAGGAACACCGCGACGGCCCCGAGCATCGGGTGCTCGGCCCCGACCGGGTAGGCGGCGATCAACCGTCCGACGAGGCTGGTGAGCACGCCCCATACAGCGAGCAGCAGGAGGATCGTCAGGCCGATCGACCGGAACAGGATGGCCCGCAACGGCCGGGACAGGACGTCGCGTGCGGCCGCGAAGACGGCGGAGATCAGCATGGAGCCTCGCGGAGCGACGCGAGGGGCCTCGCGTGGTGACGCGCCCGATGTAGGATGGTCGGACCGTGAGGGCGAGATCCAATCTGCTCTCCGACAGGATGACGCGCGGGCTTGATCGTGCCCGCGCGCCGCCGCATGTGCAGCGTCACCATGCGAGCCCGACCGTGATCGTCCCCATCTCGCGCCCGCCGCTCGCCAGAACGTTAGGAGCCGGTACTCAGGAAAGCTGTCACCCGCTCGCGACCTCGCGGACGC
>CAHJXE010000112.1 GCA_903644085.1 Hyphomicrobiales bacterium | reverse complement strand
GGCCGGCCGAGATCCACCACGACCCGAACTACTACGCGATCCGCAACCACCTCATCGACTTCCTGGTCTCGCGCAGCGTGGTCCTGCGCGACCAACCGCCCGCGGGCTCCGATCCGCGCCACCCGCCGCTCGTCAGGCTCGATGCGGTGGCCGAGCTCGGCCCCCGCCTCGCGGCCGCCATCCGGGCCTGAGCCCGCCCTACAGGAGACACCCATGAAGCGTGAAGAGCTGACCGAGAAGATCCTCGACGTGAAGCGCGAGCACGGCTGGACGTGGCGTCACATCTGCGACGAGATCGGCGGCATGTCGGACGTGCTGATCGTCGGCGCGCTGCTCGGCCAGATGAAGTTCGTGAAGCCACAAGCGGCGAAAGCCGCCGAGATGTTCGGCCTCTCGAAGGCCGAAGAGGCCATGCTGAACGAGGTGCCCTATCGCGGCACCGGCACTCCCATGCCGCCGACCGACCCGCTCATCTACCGCTTCTACGAGATGGTGATGGTGAACGGCCCGGCCTGGAAGGCGCTGATCGAGGAGGAGTTCGGCGACGGCATCATGTCGGCGATCGACTTCAACATCGAGTTCTCGCGCGAGGCGAACCCGAAAGGCGACCGCGTGAAGATCGGCATGTCGGGCAAGTTCCTCCCCTACAAGTACTACGGCAACCAGCAGGGCGTGCCGGATTACGGCTTCAAGGAGGAGTGACCGCCGCAGGCGGTCATGGCCGGGCTTGTCCTGGGCATCCCAGGCAGGAGCGGGTGCGGGAGCAATCTCTCACGCAGATCGGCCTGCCGGATCTACGCGACGTTTGACGTGAATGGATGGACCCTGGCCGGCTCTCAGAGCCGGATGACGTTGGCGCTGAAGTCGATTAGCTTACGGCTATGCGCCTGTTCGTCAGCCTTTCGATCTTGATCGCGTTCGGCTTGCCGTTCGCGGCATGCGCGAATGAAGGGTCTGTGCGCTCCTGCGCGCGGCACGGACCCGGCTTCGTCGAGGTGCCGGGAACCGCGACCTGCATCCGGATCGGCGGGCTTGCGAGGGCGGAGGCCGGCAGATCGGCTCGGCGCGGAGCGCGCGAGATCGGGCCCGGTATGGGCACCTCCGCGAGGCTGTCCATCGATACGCGCACCGACACGGCGTATGGCCCGTTACGCAGCTTCGTCCGGCTGAAGGCGCATGACGGCACGCTCCCGTCCCGTTGATCAGTCCCGGAACGAGCGCGCGCCCGAGAGGCGTGCGACGCCCAGGAACACGGCCGCGTAGACGAGGAGCCCGGCTCCGGCCAGCGCGGCCAGCGTCGCGGGTTCCGACACCGCCCCGAGCGGCGCGAAGGTGACGGCGAGCGGCGGGCGGGCAAGCACGACGAGCGCCGCCACCGCGGCACACCCGCACGACGTCGCGCCGATCAGGCGCGCGAGGGCGAGCGAGGGCGCCGCGTAGCCGCGCCGAACCGCGAGAGCCGCCACGATCGCGACATTCGTCCAGATCCCGACAGAGGTCGCGAGCGCCAGCCCGACGACGCCGAACTGGGCGACCAGCAGGATCTTCAGCATGATGTTGACGCCGTAGCCGGTGAGCGACGCCCAGAGCGGGGTCGCCGTGTCGCCCCGCGCGTAGAAGCTCGCCGTGGCGGACCGAATGATGACGGCCGCCGGAAGCCCGACGGAGTAGGCGGCGAGCACGGCGCCCGCTCGCGCCGCCGCGGAGGCGCTGAAGGCGCCACGCTGGAACAGGGCGGAGACGACGAGGTCCGGCGCGGTCAGGAACGCGACCGCACAGGGTGCCGCGAGTGCGAGCGTGAACCCTATCGCGCGGTTCTGGGCCGCGTGAGCGCCATCAGGGTTCCCGGCCGCGACGAGCCGGCTCATCGTGGGCAGCAGCACGGTGCCGGCCGCGATACCCACGACGCCGAGCGGCAATTGATAGAGACGTTCGGCGTAGTAGAGCGACGAGAGGGCTCCGGTCGGCAGAATGGACGCGATGATCGTGTCCGCGAACATGGCGACCTGGACGCCCGCCGCGCCGATGACGGCGGGCCCCAACCGGCGGAAGAACAGGCCGAGCTCGCGCGTCCAGCGCGGCACGACGAGGCGCGGGCGCAGACCCGCACGCACGAGATCCCACATGACGAGCGCGAGTTGCAGCGCGCCCGACACGGCCACGCCCCATGCGGCCGCGTGACCCGCGCCGGGAAACAGATGGACGAGCGACAGGGCCGCGATCATCGAGAGATTCAAGAGGATCGGCGCTGCGGCGGCAGCCCAGAACCTATCATGCGCGTTGAGGATCGCGGAGCCGAGCGTGACGAGCGTGATGAAGAAGAGGTACGGGAAGGTGATGCGCGTCAGCTGGATCGCGAGGTCGAAGGTCGCGGGTTCGGCCGAGAGTCCCGGCGCGAGGAGCCCGACGAAGCCGGGCATGACCGCGAGCACGATGGCCAGCAGTGCGAGCTGAATCACCAGCATCAGCGTGTAGACCCGGTCGGCGAAGCTGCCTGCCGCCGCCTCGCCCTCGACGGTGCGGATGCGGCCGTAGCTCGGGATGAAGGCCGCGTTGAATGCGCCCTCGCCGAAGATCGCGCGGAAATGGTTCGGCAGGCGGAACGCGACCACGAAGGCGTCCGCGATCGGTCCGGCGCCGATGATGGCGGCCGTCGCGATGTCACGCACGAAGCCCGTGACGCGCGACGCGAGCGTCCAGCCGCCGACGGACAGGATGCTGCGGAGCATCGATTTAGACCGTTGCGCGCCGGCGTTGGTCGCGCAGGACGGGCATGTCGGCTACCGGCTCCGGCCCGATCGTCTCGGCCACCACGTAGAGCGGCCGGCGCTTCACCTCGGCGAAAATGCGCCCGACATATTCGCCGATGATGCCGAGCGACATGAGCTGGATACCTGAGAAGAACATGACCGATACGATCAGCGAGGGGTAGCCGGGAACGTCGGTGCCGAAGATCAGCGTCCGGAGCGCAAAATAGATCGCCGCGACGATCGAGAGCAGGGAGACGAGACTGCCGAGGTAGGTCCATATCCGCAGCGGAACGGTCGAGAATGACGTGATGCCATCGAAGGCGAAGCGGAAGAGTCGACGAAAACTCCACTTGGTCGTGCCGAACCGGCGTTCCTCGACATCGAATGCCACGCCGATCGACGGGAACCCGATCCAGGCATAGAGCCCCTTCGAAAAACGGGACCGTTCGCCGAGCGCCCGCAGAACCTCGACACCGCGGCGGTCGATGAGACGGAAATCGCCCGCGCCCTCCGGCAGCTTCGTCTCGCCGAATTGCGCGAAGAGCTTGTAGAACAGGTGCGTTAAGCCGCGCTTCATCCGGCTCTCACCCGGCCTGTTCGTGCGCTGCCCGTAGACCATCACGTATCCCTCGCGCCAGCGCGCCACGAAGGTCTCGATCAGTTCGGGCGGGTGCTGGAGATCGGCGTCCATGATGATGACCGCGTCACCGACCGCGTGGTCGAGCCCGGCCGCGATGGCGATCTCCTTGCCGAAGTTGCGGCTGAACGAGACCGCGCGGATGCGGCCATCGCCCATGCTCTCGCGCCGGATCGCCTCCATGGTGCCGTCGGTCGAGCCGTCATCGACGAACAGCACCTCGTAGGAGGAGGCGACCCGCTCCAGGACCGGCCTGATCCGCCGCGCGACATGCGCGATGTTCTCCGCCTCCCGGAAGACCGGGATGACGACGCTGATCTCGACGGGCGGGGCGGGAGCCGGCATGGGTTACGCTGTAACGGAGGCAACCTGAATGTCGACCCGCAAGGTCGTGCTCTGCGCGGACGACTACGCGATGAGCGCGGGCGTCAGCCGGGCCATCCTCGAACTGGCCGATCGCGGACGCATCTCCGCGACGAGCGCCATGACGAACGCGAACGGCTGGCCGGTCCACGCGCGCGATCTGCGCGGCTTCGACGGCCGGCTCGGGATCGGCCTCCACCTGACGCTCACATGGGGAGCGCCGCTCGCCGCCATGCCCGGCTTTGCGCCGTCAGGTCGTTTCCCGGATCTCGGGGCGGTGCTGAAGGGATCCATGACCGGTCGGTCGCCGAGCGAAGAGATCGAGGCCGAGATCGTTCGGCAATGGAGCGCCTTCGTGGAGGCGTTCGGTCGCGAGCCCGATTTCATCGATGGGCACCAGCATGTCCACGTCCTGCCGGGCATCCGGGCCGCACTCTTGCGCATTCTCGCGCGACGTACGAGCAAGCAGCCTATCTGGCTGCGTGATCCCGGCGACCGGCTGGGATCGGTGCTCGGACGCGTCTCGGCCGCGAAGGCGTTGCTGGTCGGCGCGCTCGCGACGGGGATCGCGGGTCAGGCGAGCCGGGCCGGGCTCGTGACCAACCGGGGCTTCTCGGGCTTCAGTAATTTCAGGCCCGATCAGGATCTCGGGCGCTCCTTCGCGAGCTATCTCAGCGAGCTCGGGGCGCGTCCGCTCGTCATGTGCCATCCTGGCCATCTGGATGTGGGCGAACAACTCGACGGCGTCGCGGACGCACGCCGTCGAGAGTTCGACTATTTGGGCTCATCCGCGTTCAGCGACTTGCTCAGGCGGAAAGGTCTCGAACTCGCGCCGACGCCGCTTGGGTAGCGGCGCCGGGAGAGATGCTTCTAGGCCGCGTGGGAGAGCATCTCCTCGACATGCTCCCAGTTCACCAGGTTCTCGATGAACGCCTTCAGGTAATCGGGTCGGCGGTTGCGGTAATCGATGTAGTAGGAGTGCTCCCACACGTCCACGCCGAGGATGGGGCTCGCGCCGTGCACGAGAGGGTTCTCGCCGTTCGGCGTCTTCATGATCTCGAGCTTGCCGTTCTTGACGGCGAGCCAGGCCCAGCCCGAGCCGAACTGCGTGACGCCCGCCTGGACGAAATCGGTCTTGAACTTCTCGACGCCGCCCAGCTCGTCCGTGATGCGCTTCTCGAGCGATCCGGGGATGGCTCCACCGCCATTCGGCTTCATCCACTGCCAGAAGTGAATGTGGTTGAAGTGTTGGCCGGCATTGTTGAAGAGCGGCTGATTCTTGCCGTAGCTCCCCTTCACCACCTCCTCGACGCTCTTGCCTTCGAGTTCTGAGCCCTTCAGCAGGTTGTTGCCCGTATCGACGTAAGCCTTGTGGTGCTTGTCGTGGTGAAACTCGAGCGTCTCCTTGGACATGTAGGGCTGAAGCGCGTCGTAGGCGTAGGGCAGGTCGGGCAGACTGAACGTCATGGCGAAGATCTCCTCGGCGGGCAGGTGGCGCCGTTGCGCCTCGACGCCGTAGTTAGGGCGGGATGACGGCGACGGCAACGCCCTTGACTGCGTCACGCCTGTTGCAAACCGCTCTCAACACTCCCTAAGCTACTCCGGAAGCATAGGTTTCGGGTGGGTCATGGGCGTTCTGCTGGTCTGTCTCGCCATCGCGATGATCGTGGGCGGGGGCGCGGCCATCTATTCGGGCTCGCTCATCATCTCGATCGAGCGGGGATGGTCGATGATGATCGCGGGCAGCGTCTGCGCCTCGTCGGGCGCGATCGTCCTCGGGCTCGCGGTGCTGGCGGGGCGGCTGCGCCGGATCTCCTACCAGACGGAGGTGCTTGGCGAGACGATGTCTCGCATCGAGATGGCGACGTGGGGGCCGCCACCCCCCTTGTCGCCCGACGAGATGGAGGCATCACACCTTTCCGCGATCGAGCCGGCACCTGCCATGCAGCCCGCCTACGTGCCGGATCTGGATACGCATCGAGCTTCACCGGATCCCGACCCGGAACTCGTGCCTCAGATCCCTCCGGTCGTCGAGATGCGCCCGAGCGTGTCGTCTGCCCCGGCATCCGCCACCGAACCTGCCCCCGTCCAGACCTCCAGACCGGTTGAGCCCACCGTCGTCGGCAGCTATTCGGCGGGCGATAACGCTTACCTCATGTATTCCGACGGCTCCATTCAAGCGGATACGCCCGAAGGGCGGTTCCGGTTCGACTCTCTCGACGAGCTCAAGGCCTACGTGGCACAGGGCGAGCGCAAGGCCCAAGCGTCGCGCATGACCGAACCGGCGCAGGTCGCCGACCTGCAGCCTCAGACATCGCCCGAGATGGCCGAGATCGCGAAGGCGTAGATCAATGCCACCTCGTCGAGGCGTTCGAATCGGCCGGCCGCGCCGCCGTGCCCGGCATCCATGTTGATCCGGAGCAGGATCGGACCGCCGCCGGTCATCGTGGCGCGAAGCCGCGCGACCCACTTCGCCGGCTCCCAGTAGGTCACGCGCGGGTCGGTGAGGCCTCCGAGCGCCAGGATGGCCGGGTAGGGCTGAGGCCGCACGTTGTCGTAGGGCGAGTAGGAGAGGATCGTCCTGAAGGCGGTTTCCTCGCGGCCGGGATCGCCCCATTCGGGCCATTCGGGCGGGGTGAGGGGCAGATCGCCGTCCAGCATCGTGTTCAGCACGTCGACGAAAGGCACGTCCGCCACGATGCCCGCGAAGAGCCCGCCCGCCATGTTCGCGACCGCGCCCATCAGCATGCCGCCGGCGCTGCCGCCGAAGGCCACGAGTCGTCCGGGCGCTGTGTAGCCCTGTTCGATCAGCGCATGCGCGCAGGCGACGAAATCACTGAAGGTGTTCGGCTTCTTCTCCCGTTTGCCGTCGAGGTACCAGCGCCAGCCTCGCTCCGTGCCACCGCGGATATGCGCGATGGCGTAGACGAAGCCGCGATCGACGAGCGAGAGAAGGTTCGTCCGGAAGGAGGCCGACATCGAGCTCCCGTAGGAGCCGTAGCCGTAGAGCAGGCAGGGCGCGCCCGAGCCGAGCGCCAGGTCCCGCCGATGCACGAGGGAGATCGGCACCAGTTCGCCGTCCGGCGCTGTAGCGTGGACGCGGCGCGTGACGTAGAGCGCGGGATCGAAGCCGCTCGGCACCTCCTGGCGCTTGAGGAGGACGCGCTCGCCGCTCGTGAGGTCGTGGTCCCAGGTCTCGTTCGGCGTCGTCATCGACGAGTAGACGAAGCGGATCGTCGCGGTGTCGAATTCGTAGCCGGACTCGATGCCGAGCGAGAACGCCTCTTCGGGAAAATCGAGTGCGTGCTCTGCGCCCGTCTCCATGTCGCGCACGACGATCCGCGGGTTGGCGTTCTCGCGCTCCAGCCGCACCAGGTGGCGGGCGAGCGGCCGGCAGAAGAGCACCATGATGCCGGGGCGGCTCGGCACGAGATCCGTCCAGTTCGCCCGCTCGGGATCGGCGACCGGGGCCGTCACGATCTTGAAGTCCTGGGCGTGAGCGTTGGTGCGGATCACGAAATCAGAGCCGCGATGGTCCACCTCGTAGAGGACGAGGGGCGAGCGCTTCGCCACGAGGCGGGGCCGGCCCGCCGGGTCGTCCCGGTCGACCACCCAGGACTCAGAGGTCTCGTGATCGCTGATCCGGATCACCACGAAGGCGCGCGAACTCGTCTGGTCGATGTCGACGAACCAGCCGGTCTCGGCCTCGGCGTAGATCAGCTCGTCGTCGGATTGCGCCTCACCGAGTCGGTGCCGGCGCACGCGGGCCGGCCGGTGGTTGTCGTCGAGCTCGACATAGTAGAACGTCCGGCTGTCCCCGCACCAAACGACCTCGCCCGAGGTCGCGCGGATCTCGTCCGCGAGGTCGCGTCCCGACGCGAGGTCGCGCACGCGGATCGTGTAGAGCTCGGCGCCCGTCACGTCCGCCGACCAGGCGAGGAGCGCGTGGTCCGGCGCGTGCGCCATGCCGTGCAGGTCGAAATAGGGCCGGCTCGCGGCCTCCAGGTCGCCGTCGAGCAGGATCTCCTCGGGTCCGCCCGCGCGGGGCTCGCGGCAGATCAGCGGGTGCTGGCCGCCCTCGCGGTGGCGGGTGAAGTAGGCGTGCGGGCCGTCGGGCTGGGGGAGGGTGCGGTCGTCCTCCTTGATGCGGGCGCGCATCTCGGCGACGAGCTCGCGGCGCAGCTCTTCGCTCGGCGCGAGGCGCGCCTTGGAGTAGGCGTTCTCTGCCTCGAGATGCGCGCGGATGTCGGCCGGGAGGCTGGTCCCGTCCTTCAGCACGTCGCGCCAGTTCGCGGCCTTCAGCCAGGCGAACTCGTCGTGGATCGTCTGCCCGTGCACGACGAATTCGTGCGGCCGCGCCTCGGCGACCGGCGCCGCCCCATCCGCGTTCCCGTCCATCTCGATCTCGCTCCGGCCTGACATCAGCCCGATGGAGCGGTTAAGCCGCGCGGCCCGGCGGATCAACGGCCCCCGGCGTCACGGTCCTGTCCGAGGCTAGAGGATGCGTGCGAGGTCCCGGCGGCCGTGAAGGTAGCGCAGCACCTCGATGCCGTCCGGCATCTCCCGATACAGGATCAGGTATTCGCCGACGCCGAAGACCCGGATCTCGGCCCGCGTCGGGTGAGCGCGGCCGATGCCGGGCTGCTCGGCGAGGAGCTGCGCACGATCGTCCAACCGCTCGGAGAGACGTATGGCTGCCGTCGGATTGTCGCCCGCGACATACGCCACGATGACGGCGAGATCCGCTTCGGCTTCGCGCGACCGTCTCGCTCGGCGTGTCATCTCTCCGGGAAAGGCACGCCTGCGCGGCGAAATCCTTCGCGCTGGATATCCTCAAGGCTCATGTGGCCGAGCCCGCTCGCGATTCCCTCGTCGGCGAGGCGCGAGATCTCCTCCGGCGTATAGCCACCGAGATCGACGTCCTGCGAGCGGGCGAGCAGCGCGTCGCGGATCGCGTCGCTCGCGCTCGCGTAGCCGTCCGCCTCGACGACCTCGCGGAGCAGGGTCGCGACCTCCGCCGTCACGCTGATCGTCTCGTCCGGTCCCTCCATGCGGCGATCCTAGCAGATCCCAAGGCCTGCCCGGAAGAGCCTCCGGACCCGACCGGGCTTGACAGACATATGAATTAATACCTACAATCCTGACACGTCTCGGCCGAGTCCGTCCCGCTCAAGTGGAGAACATAGCATGAACGTCATCGCGTTGAACAGCGGGCCGGTGTCGCGCGCGGCATCGTCCCGGCGGCGGTCGAGCCTGTCGCGGGCGGCCTCGCGCCTGCTCGCCGCCCTGG
>CAHJXE010000111.1 GCA_903644085.1 Hyphomicrobiales bacterium | reverse complement strand
GGTCGGACAAGACGATCGGGTCGCCGGCCGCATCGTCCGCGATCTCGCCCGCGGAGAAGACCGGCAGGCCCGACACTTTCAAGCTGGTCGCCAGGACGGTGCCCTCGTAAGCGGCCTCTTGGCCGCCGAGATGGCGTGCCAGCACGTCCGCCTGGTCGTAGCCGGGCTCGACGAGCCCGTAGACGGCGCCGCGATGCTCGACGCACTCGCCGATGGCGTGGACGCCCGGCGCGGAGGTGGTCATCCGGTCGTCAACCACGATGCCCCGGTTGACCGCGAGGCCCGCGGCCTTCGCGAGGTCGGTCAGCGGGCGCACCCCGACCGCCACCACCACGAGGTCGGCCGGCAGCACCTCGCCGTCCGCGAGCCGCACGGCCTGCACCCGATCCTCGCCCTCGAAGGCGGCGGTGTCGGCCTTGAGGATCACCCGCACGCCCTTCGCCTGCATGGCCTGGAGGACGAGGCGCGCCGCGCGCGTGTCGAGCTGGCGCTCCATCAGCCGGTCCATCACGTGGAGCAGCGTCGTGTCGACGCCGATCCGGGCGAGCCCGTAGGCGGCCTCGAGCCCGAGGAGCCCGCCGCCGATGACAACGGCGCGCGCCCCCGGCCGCGCGACGGCCCGCATGGCGTCGACATGCGCGAGGTCGCGGAACGCGATGATCCCGGGCAGGTCCATGCCGGGCTTCGGCAACCGGATCGGCGAGGACCCGATCGCGAGCACGAGCCGGTCGTAGGGCAGCGTCTCCTCGCCGACCATGACGGTCCGCCCGGCGACGTCGATCGCCGAGACGGGCTCGCCGGTGCGCAGGCGGTGCCCCTCGGTCTCGTACCAGGCGTGGTCGCGGAATCGGCAGGCGGCCTCGTCCATGTCGCCGGCGAGCAGGGCCGAGAGCAGCACGCGGTTATAGGCGGGCGAGGATTCCGCCCCGATGACGGTCGTGTCGAACCGGCCGTGCGCGTGGACTGCGAGCCGCTCCAGGAAGCGCAGCGACGCCATCCCGTTGCCGACCACGACGAGGCGCTCGCTCATGGCGCGCGACCTACTCTTCTCCCCGTGCCGGCCAGAGGCCGGAACGAGGAGAAGTCGAGTCGCACGTCAGTGCGACCGGATGAGGGGCGCTGGACCCACGACGCCGCTCGCGAGGCGACGCCCCTCCCCCGGGCGGCGTGAAGCCTGTCGTCGGGCCGGCTTTCAGCCGGACCCGATGGCGCCTGCTCGACCTCTCCCCGTTGCACGGGGAAAGGAAGACGCGGCCCGCTCACGCGGCGATCGCCGGCAACGCGTGGCGCGCGTAGAGGAACTCGATCACGGCCGCGCGCGCATGGGCGTAGACCGGGTCCTCCATGAGGTCGAGCCGGCGGCGGGGGCGCGGCAGCGGCACCTCCAGCACCTCGCCGATCGTCGCCGAGGGGCCGTTCGTCATCATCACGATGCGGTCGGAGAGGAGCACCGCCTCGTCGACGTCGTGCGTGATCATGATCATCGTGTTGCCGAGCCGCGCGTGGATCTCCATGACCTGGTCCTGAAGGTGGGCGCGGGTCAGCGCGTCGAGCGCCCCGAAGGGCTCGTCCAGGAGCAGCACCTTCGGCTCCATGGCGAGCGCGCGCGCGATGCCGACGCGCTGCTTCATCCCGCCCGAGATCTCGCTCGGCCGCTTGTCGGCCGCGTGGGTCATGTTGACGAGCTTGAGGTTGGCGTCGATCCAATCGCGGCGCTCGCCCGACGACTTCCGGCCCGCGAACACCTTGTCGACCGCGAGCGCTACGTTCTCGCGCACCGTGAGCCACGGCAGGAGCGAGTGGTTCTGGAACACGACCGCGCGGTCGGGGCCGGGGGAGTTCACCTCGCGCCCGTCGAGCAGGACGGCCCCGGTCGAGACCCGCAGCAAGCCCGCCACGATGTTGAGCAGCGTCGACTTCCCGCAGCCCGAATGCCCGATGATCGACACGTACTCGCCCTTGGCGACCCCGAGGTCGACCTCGCGCAGGACCTCGCTCGTGCGGCCCGCGCGGGTGAAGCTGATGCCGACCCGGGAGATGTCGAGATAGGCCATGCGGTGCTCCTACTGGACGCTGGTGCCGCGGGTGACGACGTTCGCCAGCATCGCGACGAGCTTGTCGAGGATGAAGCCGATCACGCCGACATAGATCAGCGCCAGGATGATCTCGGAGATCTTGGACGAGTTCCAGGCGTCCCAGATGAAGAACCCGATCCCCACGCCGCCGATCAGCATCTCGGCCGCCACGATCGCGAGCCAGGACAGGCCGATGCCGATGCGCAGGCCCGTGAAGATGTAGGGCGCGGCGGACGGGATCATGATCTTCCAGAAGAACTCGAACCCGTTGAGCCGGATGACCGCCGAGACGTTGCGATAGTCTTGCGGGATGTTGCGGATGCCGACAGCCGTGTTGATGATGATCGGCCACACCGACGTGATGAAGATGACGAAGATCGCCGAGGGCTGGCCGTCCCGGAAGGCCGCGAGCGCCAGCGGCAACCACGCGAGCGGCGGCACGGTGCGCAGCACCTGAAAGATCGGGTCGAGCCCGCGCATCGCCCAGGTGGATTGCCCGACGAGCGTGCCGAGCGCGATGCCCACCACCGCGGCGATCGAGTAGCCGAGCGCGACGCGCTGAAGGCTCGCCGAGATGTGCCAGAACAGGCCCTTGTCCGTGCCGCCGTTGTCGTAGAACGGGTGGACGATCAGGTCCCAGGTCTCGTCGATGACGCGGGTCGGCGGCGGCAGGCCCGCGCCCGGACGGCTGCACAGGATCTGCCAGACGATCAGCAGGAGGACGAGCACCACGATCGGCGGCACGAGTTCCGCCGCCACCGCCCTCAGGCGCTTCACCACGATCGGCCCGATCGGCGCCCGCACGACGTCGGAACGCTCCCTCGTGGACGCGATGGGGGACTTGATGGCGGTCGTGCTCATGCGAAGGCTCCGCGGGTCCGTGCGCTCAGGCGACGCGCTTGATGTCGAGCGCCGCGAGGTAGGCGGCCGGGTTCTCCGGGTCGAAGACCTTGCCGTCGAAGAAGGTCTCCTTGCCGCGCGACTTCGAGGCCGGGATGTCGGCCGCCGCGACGCCGTACTCCTTCGCGGCCTCCCGCCAGAGGTCCTCGCGATTGACCTTGGCGATCAGCGCCTTCGTGTCGGACCCGCCCTCCAGCTTGCCCCAGCGCTGGTCCTCCGTGAGGAACCAGAGGTCGTGCGACTGGAACGGGTAGGACGCGTGATCGGCCCAGAACTTCATCACGAACGGGCTGTTCTGCACGACACGACCGTCACCGTAGTCGATCGTGCCCTTGGCACGGCCCGCGACGTCGGAGGCCGGGATGTTGATCCATTGCCGCTTGCCGAGGATCGACGCGAGCTCGTCCTTGTTCTCGGCCTTGTCGCACCATTGCTGCGCTTCGAGCACGGCGATCAGCATCGCCTTCGCGGCGCGCGGATACTTCTCCACGAACGAGGAGCGCAGCGCGAAGGCCTTCTCCGGGTGGTCCTTCCAGATCTCGCCCGTCGTCAGCGCCGTGTAGCCGAGCTTCTGCTCGACGAGCTGCGCGTTCCACGGCTCGCCCACGCAGAAGCAATCCATGGTGCCGACCTTCATGTTCGCCACCATCTGCGGCGGCGGCACCACGATCGTCTCGATGTCCTTGTCGGGATCGATGCCGCCCGCCGCCATCCAGTAGCGCAACCACAGATCGTGCGTGCCGCCGGGGAAGGTCATCGCGGCCTTCACCGACTTGCCGGACGCCTTCTTCTTCTCGATCGCGGCCTTGAACACCTTGGCGTCGAGTGCGATCTTCTGGGTGAGATACTCCTGGGCGACCGAGATGCACTGGCCGTTGGTGTTCAGCCGCGCCAGGATCTGCATCGGCACGGGTACGTTGTTCTGCGTCACCTTGCCGGCGGTGATCAGGTAGGCCATCGGCGTCAGGAGATGCGCGCCGTCGATGCCGTTGCCCTCGCCCCCGAGGACCAGGTTGTCGCGGGTCGTGCCCCAGGAGGCCTGCTTCAGGACCTCGACATCCGGCATGCCGTACTTGGCGAAGATGCCCTTCTCCTTGGCGACGAAGAACGGCGCGGCGTCGGTCAGCGCGATGAAGCCGAGCTTCGCGCCCTTCACCTCGGGGCCCGCACCCTGCGCGAACGCGCCGCCCGGAAACGTCGCCTTCGCGGCCGCCACGAGAGCGAGGGCCGCACCGGCGCCCTTCAAGGCAGACCTGCGGCTCGGCATGACCAACCGGTTCGTCATCTGATCCCGCTCCCAGCACGTATCCGACAAACAAAAAACCGCCGGCCGACACTCCAGATCGCGGCGGGTCGAAACCCGCGCTGTGGAGGCCAGCTCAGCGGCGCTGCTGACGGCAAATATAGTGTCATCGCCATTGACGACATTTCGGAACTACTCGAAAGGAGGCGTGAAATCCAGCCTGACATCGTTCCAACTCGGCATTCGGAAGATCAGTTCATGCTGATATTTTGCGCGATGCCGCTTGTGCGCTGCACAAACGAGCGGCATTTCGCAGACGTCGTGCCTAAGCCAGGAGTCCGATCGCGGCATCGTAGAGGGTAGGATCGTAGAGTTCGGCTGCCTGATTTTCGCTCACCCCGTCGGGCCGGACCTGTCCGGCCTCCGCCATGTGGCCGTGGATCCAGCGGCCATGCGCGGGATCCGGCCGGTGCAGCGAGCCCCCGAGGCGCAGGTAGGCGGGGTCGGATCGAACGGGCCCGCCCTCCCCCAACAGGAGCCCGCCATCGAGCGTGCGCCGGATCAGGTCCGGATCGAGCGCGAGGTGGCGGGGCGCGCCGAGCAGCTTCGCCAGCTCGTCGTGGTGACGGGGATCGGCGCACCACTCGGCCGCCGAGACGAGTGCGGAGACCAGCGGGCCTTCCAGTTCCGGCGCGATCCGGCCGCGCGGCCAAGCCAGCACCTTCTCGGGCGCGTCCGGGATGATGTCGGTGCCGAGCACCGCGATGCGGCCGATCCCGGCCTCGACCGCGACGCTGTTCCACGGCGACCCGACGCAGAACCCGTCCGCCGCGCCGTCGCGCAACGCGTCCACCATGTAGGGCGGCGGCACGACGGTGAGGCGAACGTCCCGGTCCGGGTCGATCCGGCCCAGCGCCATCAGCCGTCGCAGCTGGAACGTGTGCGTCGAGAACGGAAACACGGTCGCGAACGCGAGGGGCGGGACGTCGCGGGCCGCTCGGTCGCGCACCACCTCGGCGAGACGCGCGGCCAGCGCCCCGGCGTCTCCGATCTCCCCCCCGTCCGTCAGCTCGCGCCAGAGCGCGGTCGAGACCGTGACCGCGTTGCCGTTGAGGTTCAGCGTGAAGGGCGCGACGAGCGGCAGCGCCGCCCCGGGCGTCAGGCCGAGCGTCGTCGCGACCGCGAGCGGCGCCAGCACGTGGGCGGCGTCGAGATGGCCGAGCACCAGCTTGTCGCGCAAAGTCGCCCAGGAGGGCTCCCGCTCCAGGATCACCGGCACGCCGCGCGCCGCCGTGAAGCCGAGCTCCACCGCGGCGATCAGCACCGCGGCGTCGGTCAGCGGCACGTAGCCGATCCGGAGTGCGTTCGAGGCGGACATGCTCATGCGAGCAGGTCGAAACTGGTGATGAGGGCCTGCGCGATCTCGGCGATCTTGCGCTTCTCGTTCATCGCCTTGCGCCGGAGCAGCGCGTAGGCCTCCTCCTCGGTCAGGCCCTTCGCCTTCATGAGGAGGCCCTTCGCGCGGTCGATCACCTTGCGGGCCGCGAGCTCGGTCTTGGCCTCCGCGAGCTCGCGCTGGAGCCGCGCGAAGGCGTTGAAGCGCAGGATCGCGACGTCGATGATCGACTTCACGCGCTCGCTCTTCAGCCCGTCGATCACGTAGGCCGAGATCCCGGCATCGACCGCCGCCTGCATCATGGCGGCGTCCGACTGGTCGACGAACATCGCGACGGGCCGCGCGACGAGGCGCGAGACGTGGAAGAGCTGCTCCAGCACGTCGCGGCTCGGGCTCTCAAGATCGATGACCACGACGTCGGGATCGGCCTCGCCGAGGCGCGCCAGCAGGTCCGCGGTGTCGGGGATGACCACGACGTTGCGGATGCCCGCCGCCCGCAAGCCCTCCTCCACCACCGCGGCGCGCGCCCGGGAGAGGTCGACGACCGCGACCGTCAGTTCGTGATCGGGCAATCCCTCGGCCATCGTCGCGGCGAACTCGGCAAGGCGCGTGCCAGGGTCGCGAGGAACCGGGTGCCGTCCTGCCGCTTGTACGCTCGCAACCGAAAGCCGCCTCATGACGCCATTCTCGACCCGCTTGCTGATTCCGATCCTCTTCGTTGCGGGATCCTTGGCCGGACCCTTGGCCGGACCCACGATCGCGCAGGAGGTGCCGAGCAAGAGCGCCAACCCGGAGATCGAGGCCTGCAAGACGACCGGGCTCCTGGCGTTGCGCGAGAAGGCTCCCGCCACCAAGGACCTGCTGATCGATCCGGACGCCGTCACGATCGCGAAGGCCGACACCAAGGTCGAGGATACGCCCATCAAGGTCGTGCTGATGGGCGACGCCTACCTGGAGCGCGGAAAGACAGAGAAGCCGTATCGGTTCGTGTGCCTGATCGGCGAGAAGGGGAAGGTCGTGCTGACCTTCTTCACGCAGCAGTGAGGGTTGCGCCCGTGTCACGTCTCCACACTGCCCTCGGCCTCGCGACCCTCCTGGCGCTCGGCGGCTGCAACGGCAGCCAGACGGGGCAGGCCAACGACGACATGAAGAAGGCGCTCGACCAGATCGTCCAGAACACGAAGGACACGGCCGCGCAGCTGAAGGATCTCGCGGGCTCCGCCAAGACTTCGTCGGACGACATGAAGGGGTTGTCCGGTCGCGTCGACGAGTTGCAGCGCTCGCTCTCGGCCGCGCTCGCCAAGCAGAAGCGCGGCGCGCTCTACCTCCAGCTCGACGTGGAGGCCTCGTGCGACAACGACGAGAAGTGCGAGAACACGGCGCGGGCGGTGTGCAACCGCATCAACTACCCGAACGCCATCACGTCCAAGTTCACGCCGGGCGTGCGCCCCACCCTCGGATCGCTTGTGTGCTTCGATTGACCCGATAGGCGAGCCTTCGAGCGAGATCGTCCAGGACCCCACTGGATCGCGTCCGGGGCCGTCGTCTAGTGTCCGGCGAACGGTCGCGGACAACTCGCGACCGTCCGAGTGGGGCGCGACATGGACCAAATCGCATTCTCGTCGGCGAGCGCGCTCGCGAAGCTTGTGCGCGATCGCGAGATCGGCTGCCTCGAACTCACCGACCTCTACCTGGAGCGGATCGAGCGGCTGGATACGCGCCTGAACGCGGTCGTGGTGCGCGATTTCGAGCGCGCGCGGGAGGCGGCACGCCGTCTGGACGACGCGCCTGAAGCGGGCGGACCGCTGCACGGCGTGCCCATCACGCTGAAGGAGAGCTACGACGTCGCCGGGCTGCCGACCACCTGGGGCTACACGGAGAAGCGGCACAATATCGCGAGCCGCGACTCGCTCGCGGCGGAGCGCCTCAAGGCCGCGGGCGCGGTCGTGCTCGGCAAGACGAACGTGCCGAAATCCCTCGCGGACTGGCAGAGCTACAACGACGTCTACGGCTCGACGAACAACCCGTGGGACCTCGGCCGCTCGCCCGGCGGATCGTCCGGCGGCTCCGCGGCCGCGATGGCGGCGGGCTTGTCGGGGCTCGAGATGGGGTCAGACATCGCGGGCTCGATCCGTCAGCCCGCCCATAGCTGCGGCGTGTACGGCCACAAGCCGAGCTGGGGCTTGATGCCGCCGCGTGGCCATTCGCTCGCGGGCGCGGCCGCGATGACGGACATCTCGTGCATCGGGCCGCTCGCGCGCTCGGCCGAGGATCTGGAGCTCGTCCTGGATCTTGTCGGCCGCCCGGACCCGATGGACAGTCATCTCGGGCTCGCCCTGCCCCCGGGTCCCACCTCCCTGCGCGGTTTGCGGGTCGCGCTCTGGCCGGAGAACGAGATTTGCCCGACCGACCCCGAGATCGTCGACAAGCTCGACGAGCTCGCGACGTTCCTCGAGAACGAGGGAGCCGTCGTCGGGCGCGCCACCCGGCCGCCGGTCGACGATCGCGAGGGCTTCGGCCTCTTCGGGCAGCTTGTCGTGGCGGCGCTGAGCGGGCGCGCCTCGCCGGACGAATTCGCGCGGGTCACGGCGAAGATCGCGGCGCTCGACCCGTCCGACCGGAGCCTGCAGGCCCAGCTCACGCGGGCCGCGAACATGAGCCATCCCGACTGGCTCGCGCTGAACGAACGGCGGCACGGGTTGCGGCAGGGCTTCGAGGCGTTCCTGGCGGAATGGGACGTTCTGATCTGCCCGATCTTCGGGCTGCCGGCCCTGACCCACCAGCAGGAGGGCGAGACGGGCGACCGGATGCTGAAGGTCGGCGACAAGACGATTCCCTACAATCTCCAGATGTTCTGGCCCGGCGTGATCGGCGTGTTCCACCTGCCCGCGACCGCGATCCCGCTCGGCCTCACGCGGGACGGCCTCCCGGTCGGCGCGCAGATCGTCGGGCCGCTCTACGGCGATCGGATCACGATCGCGACCGCGCGGCTCCTGGAGCAGAGCTGGCGCGGCTTCGTGGCGCCGCCGGGTTTCGCCTGACGAGCGGGCTCGGGCCGATTTGAGGCCCTCGTGCCGGCTCGGCCACCGAGCCGGCGCGAGATCGGCACCGCGGCAAACAACGTGAACGGGCGGAAGGCACCGGTCTCGGCATCTCGGCCTCGAATATGAGGCGTCCCAGTAGACCGCGTTCTCGGAGCCGCTCAGCGCGCACGGCGCCGCCTTCGAGGCCTGCTGGGCCGCGTGAAGCGGGCCGGCGCGCCGCGATCGTGGACGGGCTGGTGCGCGAGTGCGAGACGATCTCGCAGCCGTGCTGTCGGGGATCGGGATGGGGCGGGAGGGCTACGCCTTCGCGGCCGGCGTGTTCTTCCTGTGCTGCTTCGCGATGTCGCTCGCGCGCCGCGGCTGGAGCGGCGCCTCACGACGGGCGTGCGCCAGCCGCGGC
>CAHJXE010000110.1 GCA_903644085.1 Hyphomicrobiales bacterium | reverse complement strand
CGCGCAGAGCAGGCGATGCGGCACGGCTCCGCGCCGGGCCCGCATGAGGTCGAGCCCGTGGGTCGGCTCCAGCGCCCGGATCAGGATCGCGGCCCCGTGCCCGGCCGGTCCGCACACGACGTTGAGGCACCAGTGCAGCCCGTAGGACCGGTACACGTAGGCGCGGCCCGCCGGCCCGAACATCGCGGCGTTGCGCTCGCTCGGTCCGTTCACGCTGTGGGAGGCCGGGTCGTCGCGGTCGTAGGCCTCGGTCTCGACCACGATCCCCCCGACGCCGTCGACCAGGAGTTCCGCGCCGATCAGGTCGCGCGCGGCCTCGACCACGGGGCGGTCGAAGAAGGCGGCATCGAGCGGGCGCATGTCGGAGACCCAGCGCCGATCACGTCGCCCGCCGTCTCGTGCCGACGACGCTCAGGCGCGCTCCTCCGCGACGAGCCGGCAGGCGAGCCCGACGAAGGTGACGGCCGCGAGGCGGTTGGCGAGCTTGAGGAAGGTCGTGTTCTGCGCGACCGCCGACATGCAGCGCCCGACGAGGAGGACCATGAGGCCGATCCACGCGACCGCCATGAGCGCGAGCGTCAGCCCGAGCGCGAGGCTCTGCAGGGCGAGGGAGCCATGGTCCGGGCGCACGAATTGTGGGAACAGCGCCAGGAAGAACGCGATCATCTTCGGGTTCGCGAGGTTGTTCGTCAGGCCCTGGACGAAGTAGCGGCCCGAACTCGCGACGTCACCCGTCCGGGCCGGGCCGAGCTCCAGCGTCGCCGGCGCTCGCCATGCCATCACCGCGAGATAGAGCAGGTAGGCGATCCCCACGATCTTGAGCGCCGTGTAGGCGACCGGGACCAGCAGGATGATGGTCGAGACGCCGATGCCCGCGAGCACGGCGTGCACGACGTTCCCCACCTGCGTCCCGAGGAGCGTCATCAAACCGGCGGACGTGCCCGACGCGACCGTGCGCGACAGGATCAGGACCGTGTCGGGACCGGGCGAGAGAACCAGGATGACAGCCGTCGCGAGGAAGAGAGAGTAGGTCTGGAGATCGGGCAATGGCGTCACCGCGAACGTCGATCCGTGCGGGCTACCACGCGGCCCGATCTGGCGCGACACTCGCGCCGTGGGGTGAAGGGACTCGTCGCGGCGTCGGAGCCGAGGCGCCATGAATGTGGCTTCGATGCCTGGGACGAGCGATGCTCGGATCGCCCATCGGCCTGGACCGGCTGCCTCAAACGAGCCGGTCTCCCCGAGACTTTGCCGCTCATGCGCTCGACACCCGACATTGCGACCAGTCCAAAGGAGTCTCCGAACCTGCCAGGTGGTACCTAGCGCAGGTCGCCTGGAACAAGCGCTAGGAGCACGCCCATGTCCGTCCGCATCATCGACTTGCGCGAGGTGACGAAGCCGATCGCCTCGCCCATCCGCAACGCCTATATCGACTTCTCGAAGATGACCACGAGCCTGGTGGCGGTCGTCACGGACGCGGTCGTCGATGGGCGCCGGGTCGTCGGCTACGGGTTCAACTCGAACGGACGCTACGGGCAGGGCGGACTGATCCGCGAGCGCTTCCGCGACCGGATCCTGGAGGCGCCGCCCGGGAGCCTGCTCGACGAGGGCGGCCGCAATCTCGATCCCGCGAAGGTCTGGGCCGCCGCGATGGCGAACGAGAAGCCGGGCGGTCACGGCGAGCGCTCCGTCGCGGTGGGCACCATCGACATGGCGGTCTGGGACGCGGTCGCGAAGATCGCCCGCAAGCCGCTCTTCCGGCTCCTCGCCGAGCGGGCGGGCCGCGAGGCCGATCCGCGCGTCTTCGTCTACGCGGCCGGCGGCTACTACTATCCGGGCAAGGACGATGCGGCGCTCCGGGCCGAGATGCGCGGCTACGTCCGGCGCGGCTACGACGTCGTCAAGATGAAGATCGGCGGTGCGCCGATCGACCAGGATCGCCGGCGCATCGAGGCGGTGCTGGCCGACATCGGCAGCGAGGCGCGGCTCGCGGTCGACGCGAACGGGCGCTTCGACCTCGAGACGGCGATCGCCTACGCGAAGATGCTCCGCGACTACCCGCTGTTCTGGTACGAGGAGGCGGGCGACCCGCTCGACTACGCGCTCCAGGCGGCGCTCGCCGAGTTCTATCCCGGCCCGATGGCGACCGGCGAGAACCTGTTCTCGCACTGGGACGCCCGCAACCTCCTGCGCTACGGCGGGATGCGCCCGGACCGCGACTGGTTGCAATTCGATTGCGCGCTCTCCTACGGGCTCGTGGAGTACCTGCGCACGCTGGACGTCCTGGCGACGGCCGGCTGGTCGGCGTCCCGCTGCATCCCGCATGGCGGACATCAGATGTCGTTGAACCTCGCGGCCGGGCTCGGGCTCGGCGGGAACGAGAGCTACCCCGACCTCTTCCAGCCCTATGGCGGCTTCCCGGACGGGGTCCGGGTGGAGGAGGGACACATCACCATGCCCGACCTGCCCGGCATCGGCTTCGAGGGCAAGGCGGACCTGATCCGGGTCATGCGCGAGTTGGCCGAATAGGGGGACTCGCCGGAGTAGGGCGCGCTTGCTCTCCCGCGCCTGTGCCGCCATCCTCCAGCGAAGCCCGGATCAGGGTGTCACGAGGGAGCTACGCGATGATGGGCGTCAAAGAGGCCGACGAGCGCCTGCGAGACGATCTCGGCGTGAAGGAGAGCGTCCAAAGCGACAACGTCCTGCGTTGGGACGGTGAGCGCCTCTATGTCGAGCAGGACATCTTCCACAACGGCCAGCTCGTCCATCGCAAGTACCGCAGGACCGTGACCGATCAGGTCGTCCAGCTCCTGTCAGGTTTTGGCAGGAGCTGAAGCTCTCGGGGGACTGAGCCGCGATCAGGCCGTCAGACCCTCGTCGGCGAGCACCTTGGTGACGGCGGGTCGGGCCTTCATGCGGGCGAAGTGCGCGGCGCAGTTTGCGGGCAGCTCCATCTTCATGCGGGCGGCTGCCCAGTACTCGACGTAGAACAGGGCGGCGTCCGCGACCGAGAATGCGCCGGCCACGTAATCCTTGTCGCCCAGCGCGGCATCCATCAGCTTCAGGCCGGTCTCGAACATCTCGCGGCCCTTCGCCTTGACGGCGTCATGGTCGGCCTCGTTCGGCGCGTAGTTGCCGGGCCGGACCATCCTGCCGAAGCCCTGCATGTGAATGGTCGCGACAACGTAGTCCATCGCCTCGAAGGCGCGAGCCTGCGCGTCCACGTCGTCCGGCAGAAGGCCGGCCTGCGGGTTCGTGCGCGCGAGCCAGAGCGCGATCGCCGGAAACTCGGTCAGCACCGACCCGTCGTCGCGCATCAGCGTCGGGACCTTGGATTTCGGGTTGATCGCCTTGAAGGCCGGCGCGTACTGCGCCTGCGCGGCGAGGTCGACCTTCTCGAGATCGTAAGGCGCGCCGATCTCCTCGAGGAGGATGTGGATGCCCATCGAACATGCGCCGGGCGTGTAGAACAGCTTCATCGATCTCTCTCTCTCTTCGGCCGCTAGTTGCACCGATATGCCTTGGTTGGCGAGACGTGCAGCCGTCGAGATGGTCGTCGGTTCGTCTCATCCATACGAAATCGTACACTATCTGAGCTCGGTCCTGAACCCGCGATGAGATCGCGCGTTCGCCCATCATGTCCCATGCTGCGTCTGAGGTCCGTCCGCCCGTCGTCCTCGTCGTCGACGACGAGGCTCTGCTGCGAATGCTCGCGACGGATTATTTCCGTGATGCCGGGTACGAGGTGATCGAGGCGGAGAACGGCGATGTCGCGCTGGCCATGATGCGCTCCAGGCCTGACATCCGGGCGATCTTCACGGACGTGCAGATGCCGGGTTCCCTGTCGGGCCTCGAACTCGCAGAGCGCGTTCGCGCCGAATGCCCGACCTGCGCCATCGTGATCGTGTCGGGGCGGCAGTTCCCGAAACCTGCCGAGCTCGCGACAGGCGCGCGTTTCGTGGCGAAGCCCTATCTCGGGGCCGACATCGTGCGCATGTTCGATGGCATGCTGTCGCGGCACTGAGCGCGAAATGAATGTCGCGCGCGGTCCCGTTCGGCGGTAGAAGCCGGTCAACAGAACCGGGAGAACGCCGTGAAGATCGTCGGGCATTTCGTGGGTGGCAAGGAGATCGAGGGCCGCTCCGGTCGGGTCTCGGACGTGTTCGAGCCGATGACCGGCGAGGTGAAGTCGCAGGTGGCGCTGGCCTCCAAGGCTGAGGTCCGCGCGGCGATCGAGAACGCGAAAGCCGCTCAGGTCGCGTGGGCCGCCACCAACCCGCAACGGCGCGCGCGCATCATGATGCGCTTCCTCGACCTCGCGCAACGCGATTACGACAGCTTGGCGGAACTGCTCGCCCGCGAGCACGGCAAGACCATTCCGGACGCCAAGGGCGACATCCAGCGCGGCCTCGAGGTCGTGGAGTTCGCCTGCGGCATCCCGCACCTGTTGAAGGGCGAGTACACGGAGGGCGCGGGGCCCGGCATCGACATCTACTCGATGCGCCAACCCTTGGGCGTGGTCGCGGGCATCACGCCGTTCAATTTCCCCGCCATGATCCCGATGTGGAAGTTCGCGCCTGCGATCGCGTGCGGCAACGCCTTCATCCTCAAGCCGTCGGAGCGCGACCCGGGCGTGCCGATGCGGCTCGCCGAGCTGATGATCGAGGCCGGACTGCCGGCCGGCATCCTCAACGTGGTGAACGGCGACAAGGAGGCGGTCGACGCGATCCTGGACGACCGCGACATCCGGGCAGTCGGGTTCGTCGGGTCCTCGAACATCGCGCAATACGTCTACGAGCGCGCGGCCGCGACGGGCAAGCGCGCCCAGTGCTTCGGCGGTGCCAAGAACCACCTCATCATCATGCCTGATGCCGACATGGACCAGACCGTCGACGCGCTGATCGGCGCCGGCTACGGCTCGGCCGGCGAGCGCTGCATGGCGGTCTCGGTCGCGGTGCCGGTCGGACAGAACACGGCCGACCGGCTGATGGACAAGCTGATCCCGCGCGTCGAGAGCCTGAAGGTCGGACCCTCGACCGACCCGTCGGCCGATTTCGGCCCGCTCGTCACGCGCGCGGCGCTCGATCGCGTCAAGGGATACGTGGAGACCGGGATCAAGGAAGGCGCCAAGCTCGCGGTCGACGGGCGCGACTTCCGCCTTCAGGGCTACGAGAACGGCTTCTACATGGGCGGCTGCCTCTTCGACGAGGTGACGCCCGACATGACGATCTACAAGGAGGAGATCTTCGGTCCCGTCCTCTCGGTCGTGCGCGCGAAGGACTACGAGGAGGCGCTGCGCCTGCCGACCGAGCACGAATACGGCAACGGCGTCTCGATCTTCACCCGCGACGGCGACGCGGCGCGTGATTTCGCCGCCAAGGTCGATGTCGGCATGGTGGGGATCAACGTGCCGATCCCGGTTCCGATCGCATATTACACCTTCGGCGGCTGGAAGCGCTCGGGCTTCGGCGACCTGAACCAGCACGGCCCGGATTCGGTGCGGTTCTACACCAAGACGAAGACCGTGACCTCGCGCTGGCCCTCCGGCGTGAAGGAAGGCGCGGAGTTCGTCATCCCGACGATGCAGTAGACGCCTCGACGCCCCCGATTGCGGGCTCACGATCCCCTCGGTAGCGTGACGCCGCCAGCAAGGGAGAGGCGCATGTCGGCTGTGATCGCCCAGCCGCCCCGGATGAGCGTCGAGGAGTTCCTCGACTGGTCGGACGGGCGGGACGGGAAGTTCGAGCTCGACGACGGCGTCGTGATCGCGGTGGCGTCGGAGCGGATCGTGCATGCCCGGGCGAAAGCGGCGGTTTGCACGTCGCTCGTTCGGGCGGTCGCAGAGGCCGGTGTGCCATGTGAGGCCTTCATGGAAGGTCCGGGCGTGAGGGTCGATGACATGACGTCCTATCAGCCGGACGCCGTCGTCCAGTGCGGCGCACGCCTGCCTGGCGATGCGCGGATGATCGACCGGTCCGTCATCGTGGTGGAGATCCTCTCGCCCTCGAGCGCCTATCGCGACCTCGGACGCAAGGCGCGCAACGACGTCCGGGTCACGTCGATCGCGCATGACCTGATCGTCGACACGCACGACCGGGTCGTCACGCATAGCCGGCGCGGCGACCACCGCGTCATCCTGTCCAAGGATCACACGGACGGCGAGCTGGTTCTCGATCCGCCAGGACTGACGGTCACGGTCGCGAACCTTCTCCCTCCGCCCGACCAGGATATGCGGTGAGCGTACGACCGACGACCATCATCGCGGCCATCCTCGCGACGCTCGCCGCGCCGGCCCATGCCGCGTGCACGCCGCCCACTCCGCCGGACGTCGCGTCGCGACCCGCGAAACCCGCGCCGCCCGTCAAGTCGGCCTGTGTGGACGCGAAGGTCGGGACAGAGGGCTGCAAGGGCTGGGAAGCCTACAGCTTCAACGACGAGGTGAAGGCCTACAACGCCAAGCTCCCCGCCTTCCAGGCGGCCGCGAAGGCCTACGTGGCGAAGCTGAACGCCTACGTGGCGGCAAGCTCGGACTATGCGCGATGCGAGGTCCAGTCGCTGAACTGAGGAGGTCCGGATGAGGGCCGAACGGGCTAACGCCCGCATGGATGTCGACGAGTTTATCGCCTGGGCGATCGATCGGCCGGGCGCTATGAACTGGAGGACGGGCGAGTGCTCGCAATGGCGCCTGAACGTGCAGTTGACGCGGTCATGACATGCGCTATCATCATCGATAGCGAGGGTCTCAAGTGACTCAGGTCTTGATCCGTAACTTGGACGACGAGACTGTCGCGAGTTATCGGCGAAAGGCGAAGATCAAGGGGATCTCCCTCGAGCAGGAATTGCGGAACCTGCTCGAGGCCAACAAGCCGTTCACCCCGGTTGAGCGTGCAGCCGTCGCACGCGAGATGATGTCTCGTTACGCCGAAACTCAGCCGTCTCTGACGTTGGCTGAGATCCGCGAAGGTTTGAAATGAGACCTCTTGCGGTCGTGGATGCGAGCGTGGCGGTGAAATGGTTCGTGCCCGAGTCCCGCTCGGCCGACGCACACGACCTGATGTCTGTGCCGCGTCTGATCGCCCCGACACTCATCAGGACGGAGGTCGCGAGCGCTCTGTCCAAGAAGGCCCGCGCCCATCTCGTCACTGTCGAGCATGCGACCGAATATTTGGCCGTCCTGCCGCGCTTCTTCAATGAGCTAATCGAGACGAGCGAACTTTTAGGTGCCGCGCTCGTCATGGCGAACGAGATCGGTCATCCCATCTACGACTGCATCTATATCGAGACCGCCAAGCGACGGAACACGCTCATGGTGACGGACGATCTGCGCCTGATCGAGAAGCTGGAACATTCGGCCTGGGCGAGCTTAGCCGTCGCCCTCGCCGATTGGAGGACCGCGCTCGCATGACCCTCTTCGCGCTCCCCGACGACCAGGTCGCGATCCGCGACATGGCGCGCGACTTCGCGGCCGAGAAGATCGCCCCGCACGCGCTCGAATGGGATGAGCAGAAGCACTTGCCCATCGACGTGATGCGGGAGGCGGCGGCGCTCGGCATGGGGGGCGTCTACATCCGCGACGACGTCGGCGGGTCGGGGCTCTCCCGTCTCGATGCGGCGCTGATCTTCGAGGCCTTGGCGACCGGTTGCCCGACGGTCTCGGCCTTTCTGTCGATCCACAACATGTCCGCGTGGATGATCGACCGCTTCGGCTCGGACGAGCAGCGCCGGGCTTGGCTGCCGGGCCTATGCACGATGGACACGGTCGCGAGCTACGCGCTGACGGAGCCGGGCTCCGGCTCCGACGCCTCGGCGCTGCGCACGAGCGCGCGCCGCGACGGCGACGACTACGTGCTCGACGGGTCGAAGCAGTTCATCTCAGGTGCGGGCGCCGCCGACCTTTACGTGGTCATGGTGCGCACCGGCGAGGCCGGTCCGAAGGGCATCTCGACGGTTCTCGTGCCGGGCGACGCGCCGGGCCTCTCCTTCGGGCCGAACGAGCGCAAGATGGGTTGGAACGCGCAGCCGACGCGGCAGGTCGTCTTCGAGTCCTGCCGCATCCCGGCCGCGAACCGGCTCGGCCCGGAGGGCATCGGCTTCAAGATCGCGATGGCGGGTCTCGATGGCGGACGCCTCAATATCGGGGCCTGCTCGCTCGGCGGCGCGCAATCAGCCCTCGACAAGTCGCTCGCCTACATGCGCGAGCGCAAGGCCTTTGGGAAGCGGCTGGACGAGTTCCAGGCGCTCCAGTTCCGCTTGGCCGACATGGCGACGGAACTCGAAGCGGCCCGCGTCTTCCTCTACTCGGCCGCTGCGGCCTACGACCGGGGCGACGCGGACACCACGCAACGCTGCGCCATGGCGAAGCGCTTCGCGACCGATACGGGCTTCAGGGTCGCGAACGACGCGCTGCAGCTCCACGGTGGCTACGGCTACCTCGCGGAGTACGGGATCGAGAAGATCGTGCGCGATCTGAGGGTCCACCAGATCCTGGAGGGCACGAACGAGATCATGCGGCTGATCGTGGCGCGCGGCCTCGTGGCTCGCTGACGTCGCTGAACGGGTAGAGGCCGAGGATCTTGAGGTTGAAGAAGGTGCCCTTCGAGTCGGCCGCCAGGAACGCCTCGAATACGTCGCGGGTCACCCCGCGATAGCGGTACACGCGGCCACTCAGGAATCGCACGGTGAGGGCTTTGCCTTCGTGACCGATGGAATCGATCACGCTGGATTGGACTTTGATCAAGGGTTGTCTCTCGGCGGCGGCTCTGGTCTGTGAACGACAAAAGGGTGGGAGGGTTTCACATGGCGCGCATCGCCTGGGTCGGGCTCGGCAACATGGGCGGCCCGATGGCCGCGAACCTGGTCGGCGCAGGCCACGATGTGACCGGGTTCGACCTCGTGCCGGCCTCGCTCGACGCTGCCCGCGAGGCCGGGGTCGCGATCGCGGATTCGGCGCGCGACGCGGTCGTGGGCGCGGAGGTGATCGTCACGATGCTGCCCGCCGGCAAACACGTCGTGTCGGTGTGGACGGACATACTGCCCGCCGCGGCGGAAGGAGCGCTCGTGGTCGATTGCTC
>CAHJXE010000109.1 GCA_903644085.1 Hyphomicrobiales bacterium | reverse complement strand
TCGCCGCCATCGCGGCCATCGGGCTCAAGACCGGGATCGTCGCGGGCGGCGTGGCCGCGGCGGCGGTCGGCGGTTTCGGCAGCTTGGCGAACCGGGCGGTGGCCGGCGCCGCCGATTACTCGCAGGGCACTTACCAGGCGAGCCTCTCCTCGGGGCTCGACCCGACGTCGTTCCAGGTTCTCGCGAAGGCCGCCTCGGGCTTCGGCGTCGAGCTGCAGGATCTCCGGAGCGGGCTCGTCCAATTCCAGGGGCAGGTCAAACAGGCGGCCGCGAACCCGGAGGGCGACCTCGGGCAGTATTTCCAGCGTCTCGGCATCTCCGCGACGGACGCACAGGGCCGCATCCGTAGCACCGACGACCTCCTGCTCCAGGTGATCGGGTCGGCGAACAAGCTCGGCGCGACCGAACGGACCGACTTTCTCGGCAAGCTCTTCGGCGAGGATGACGTCGCCAAGTTGCAACCGCTGTTCAACGCCCTGACGTCGAACGACCGTCTGCTCGGCGAGGCGCAGCAGAAGCTCGAAAAGCTCGGCGCGATCCTCACCCCGCGCGACGTCGCGTTGGCCAACGCCTACAAGGACGCCGTCGGCGACCTGTCGTCCGCGTGGTCGGGCGTGCAGCTCGCCATATCCCGCGCCGTCGGGCCGGACGTCATCGCCGGTTTCCAGGTGTTCGCAGAGTTCCTGGCGGCGAACCGCGAGGTCATCGCCGGGTATTTTCGGTTCGCGTACAACGTCGCGCAGTCGTTCGCCCGGGACTTCGTACGGATCTGGAACTACGGCGCGGGTGCGGACGCCTGGCTCGAAAACAAGTGGCTCGGGCCGATCCGTGCCGGTGCGAGGTTCATCTACGACACCTTCTCGGGTCTCGCCAACGACGTCGGCCTATTGTGGGTGGCCGGTCCCGGCATCGAACCGTGGCTGCGCAACAAGTGGCTCGCGCCCGTCTACCGGGTCTCGCAGACCATCGTGACATGGCTGTCGTCCATGTTCCGCGACGTCGGACGTCTGTGGGCGGGCGTGGGCGACGTGAACGCGTTGCTGGAGAACCGCTGGCTCATCCCCGCCCGCAAGGTGTTCTGGCAGGTCGTCGACGTCGCGAGGACGGCGGGACGGCTCTTGTTGGAGGGCTGGTACGCGGCGTTCGACGACCGCGACAAGGTCACCGAGTTCCCGTGGCTCCTCGCCGTACACGACGGCCTCGTCCAGGCCGTCGGGTGGGCGAGGGAGTTCGGGACCGAGTTCTACTATGCCGTCGTCGGCAAGGACCACATGGTTCCGACGAAGCAGTTCGCGTGGATCTTCACGCTCCGCGACGGCGTCGTCGACGCGGTGCGAACCCTGCGCGCGACGTGGGCGGACCTCGCGGCGGTGTGGGGCGGCTCGGACGCCGACACGACGGTCGGCAGGTGGTTCCAGAAAGCCCTCGGATGGTTCGCGACCGCCCGGGAATACATCGGTTCGTTCATCGAATGGGCCGGCAAGGGCTGGGCCGACGTCACCAAGATCTGGTCCGGCGACCTCGGAGGCAAGTTCAATTTCGAGTGGATGCGAACCCTTGGAAAGAACATTGACTTCGTCGGCAAGGCGGCCGGCGAAGGTTGGGAGTGGTTCAAGAAGTTCTACGGCGTGATCTTCGACGTCGTTCAGTGGGCGACCGGGGTCAACTTCGAGAGCATCCTGTTCTTCGCAGGTTTCCTGGCGTTCACGGGCACCTTGCGCGTCATCGGTCCGCTACTGGCCGCCGTGACCGGTGGGTTCAAGGGTCTCGGCGGTGCCCTCGGAACGCTCGGGGGAGCCATCGCACCCATCGCCACGTTCTTCGCGCTCGGCGGTGGGGGCGGCGGTCTCGCGGCCGGCGGCATCGTCGCCGCCATGACCCTGTTCGCCGGCAAGCTCGGCACCGCGACGACGGCGGCGGAGGGCACCGCGAAGGCGGTCGGCGGCATCGCGACGGCGACGGGCACCGCCGTGGCGACGTCGGAGGGTCTCCTCGCCCGTCTCGCGACGAAGCTCGGCGGGGTCGGCAAGCTCCTCGCGGGCGCCACCGGTGGCCTGCCCGGTCTCGCCATCGCGGGCGGCGTCATCGGCGGCGAGAAGCTGGCGGAGGCGGCCAAGGGCACCGTCGTCGAGCGGATGATGGCCAACGTGTCGGATTACTTCACCGGCTACGGCGACAAGATGCAGGAGGTGGAGGCGCGCTTCAAGGCTAACGCCAACGCAGGGGGTCTCTCCGGCAATCCCGATCCGACCTTGAAACCGGTCCATGGAGAGGACCCCTACAAGCAGGGCGAGCCCTTCGTGATCGACGGAGAGTTCGCCGGCATGACGCTGGCAGCGGTCGAGCGGATCCATGAGGATCGGGCGATAGCGGCCGCTCGCGACGCGTCCTTCGCCGACGCCCGCGCCGCGGCGGCCGCGGCGGTCGTGGCACCCCCGCCGTCGCCCATCGCAGCCGCAGGGGCGCCGATCACGTTCTTCCTCCCCGGCGGCGAGCGGATCGACGCTTCGCAGACGCCCGACCAGGTCGCGCGCGCCCGGTCCTACTCGCTGCGATACCAGGGGAGCTGACCATGGCTCGCGTGCAATTTTCCAAGCTCCGGGTCCAGGGCGTCGTCATCCCCGCCGGCGCTGACCTCGGGATCGCGGAGAAGCGGTCCAGGATCGCGAAGCCGACCGTGCGCCTGACCTGGAATGGTAGGCCGGTCGTCTTCGGCCAGATCGCCGCCCGCAATCTTGAGGTCGAGATCTCCGCGAGCCATCGCTGGGGTCCTACCCTCGACGGCGTCGACGTCGGGGACGAGGTCGTCCTGGAGAGCGCCGGGTTCGAGGCGGCGCTGATCCCCGCCGGCGTCGATCACGTCGTGCTGTCCCGGTACCCGGTCCCGGAGGCCGAGAAGCCCTGCGGCTACGCGGTGATCGCGCAGAGGATCGACGAGGTGAAGGCCCGCCTCGACGTAACGGTCGCCGGGAAGGTGGTGACGCTCGCGGCCGTGCAGGACGTCGACGTCACCGTGCAGTACCGAGCCCTCTGGCCCGCGCTCGTGACCGGGATAGACCCGGGCACCGTCGACACGCGCGCGGGCACCCAGTCGTGGGGCCTGACGCTGGCGACCCTGTCGTGATCAGGCACCTCGTTTGGCTCGCGGACGCGCAGGATCCGCTGCCGGCCGTCCTCCCGCCGGACGAGAGCACCGACGTGTTCTCGTGCCGTATCATGCGGGACGTCGAGAGCTTGCCGTATGTCGAGTTGGAGATCGCGAACCCGGGCTGGGGCCTGTACGCCCCCGGCGCGCAACGGTCGCTCGCCGTCGTGGAGTCCGTCGACGGGACCGCCGCGACCGCGACCGTCCTCGCGCGCGGCACCGTGCGTCTGCCGCCGTCGGACCTCGACGTCGACGTCGTGACGCTCCACGTCGAGTGCTACCCCGAGCACGTCGACCAGGCAAAAGAGGTCCTCGCGCAGCGGACGCTCGACGCCGACAGCCTTGTGCCGACCGAATACAATGCTGGCGCGACACTGGCCGCGACCGACGCGACGTCCCGGGGCAGCCCGGCGTTCGACGGCCTGTTTGGACGGACCGAGCATCTCCGGGACAGCCTGCTCGCCGGGCGGACCGACTATTTCCATGTCGACGAGGTCACGCACGAGCTCACGCTCAAGGGCCTGTACACGCCTCGTCGGACGGTCAACCTCGGCGACGCCTTCGACCCCGGGACATTCAAGTTGGCGCCGGGGTCGGACGGGCCCGCCCGTCAGCTCGTCATGCGCGTGTCCGCGAACCTCTCGTCGTCCGCGAACGTGTCGGTCGACCTGAGCTACCTCTTCAACCTCGAAGGCATAACGTCGCTTTCGGAGGTCGGAGGGGCTGGCAAGAAGGACAGCGTCAACTACCAGATCACGCCGGGTTGGACGCTCTCGTCTCCGGTCTCGACCGTCGTCATGTTCGAGTCGAACTTAATCTCGACGGGTCGCGTGTGGCAAGCCACGTACAGGACCATCGAGTACGTCTCGACGACCGTGAACGGGACCAAGACGACCAACACTCGATACGGAAGCTACTTCACGGTCAACCACGCCGAGTACGTAAAGGTCGCGATCTACCGCCCGATCTATTCTTCGGCCATCGCGCGCGCCTCGATCACCCAGGCTCGCCGCGAGACCGTCACGCTGACGCTGGACTGCCCGGTCCAGGACGTCGTCGGGATCAAACCGTACGTCGAGCTGCCCGCGATCACCCTCGGCGACCTCTACGGCGCCCAGGCGTTCGCGGGCGGGGTCGAGCGCGTCCCGGCCTGGGCGCCGCACACCGCTTACAGCGAGGCGGCCCAAAATCAGGTGTCGTGGGAAGGCGACCGGTATCAGATCGCGTTCGGCGCAGGTGACTTCGTGAGCGACGACGAGTTCGACTTCGCGCAGTGGAACAAGCTTAGCGAAGACACGGTGCCGGTCTACCAAGACGGCACCGTGTACGCGAAGGATGACGAAGTCCTTTTCGGCGGTCGCATCTACAAGTCGGCGGTCGACGGCTTATCCGGATTCTGGCTTCTGCAGAACAACGGCACGATCTACTCATACACGACGGTTCGCGATCCGCGCTGGATCGACGTCGGCGTGGACATTCCTTTGCCGGACCGGTCCGCGATGTCTTTCTTCGACCGCGTGAGAGGACAGGCCGCCATCGCGCACGGCTATCTTGTGATGCGGAAGGAGGGTCTGCGCAGGATGTGGAGCTGGCGAGCGACGTTCCGTTGCCGCCGCATCGACTACCCGGACGCGCGCCTCGGCGACCGCGTGCGGATCCTCGTCCCGGACCGCCGCGGCCTTCCTCTGCGGCAGGCCTGGGGCTTGGCGATCCGCGTCGAGGAAGAGATCTCCGGCGACGATGGCGACACCGTCGCGATCACGCTCGCGATACCCCTGGGGAACGGCGCGGCCGGCGCCGCGCGCCCGGCGAGGATCAACTCGCTTGGCGGCGACCGCTATTTCGGCACCGGTTACCTCACGCCGTCGACGCCCTGGCGGACGGCGGGTCCGGACATCGAGTGGACCTACACCGCGGACACCCTGCCCGTGCTCGTCGACACGCAGCAGCTCTCGTTGCCGACCTACGCGTGCCGCGAGATTGAGGTGACCGGCAACGCCGACCGGCAGATCGCCGAGATCCAGGCGGCGGCCGCCGGATACCTCCAGCCCACGTCCGCGGTCAGCGGAGTCGCGCTCAAGATCACGATGCAGGACCTCCGCACCGAAAGGTTGCTTGAGCGTGCGTACCTCGCGCACGGTACCCTCCTCGCGGGCGACCGCGGCATTGATTTCGGAGCCTGAGATGCCGGATCCCCTATACGACCTCGTGCAAAATGTCGTCGACGGCCAACCCCGGGACGCGGACGTAAAACCGACCGGATCGGCCGGTACGGGCGGCGGCACGACGTCCACGCTGACCACGACCTTCGGGAGCGCGTACGTCACGGCCGTCAGCTATGACAGCCCCGTGCCCGACGGGTACACGAATCCGGTAAACTCCGGCGATCCGTCGAAGCCCGGCGGCGCGCTCGAAGTAAACTCGGTGTATCAGACCGGCGGCAACGTGGGTTCCAGCAACAACGGCGTCGCGACGGGCAGTGCGCCAATCGCGGTTCGTAGGTACGCGGTCGTAGGGAACGTGATCACATGAGCGCCATCATTCCGCAGGTCACGCTTTGGGACGGCAATGTTCCGCTCACTCCGGAGCAACACGCCGGAAACATCTTGTGGATGAAGAACGTACTCACGGCGTTGCAGGCGTCTGGCGGCAACGTCAACGTCTCGGACATCACTCAGAGCGCGGACGGCAAATCCGTCACGTTCACGCTGACGAACGGTGCCACGAAGGTCTTGCAATGGCCGGTCGTGTGGAAAGGCAAGGGCATCCGCGTGCCCGGGCAGACTTATTTTCCTGGCGACGTCATCCGCGACGCGACCACAGGCGCGGACTACGCCGGCGGGTATCTCGTGCTCGCGCAACATGTCGCGGACGTCTCCGGTGTCACCTATGACGCCGCCGCGGGTAAGGTCATGTTGCTCGCGGCCAATGGCAAGGATCGCGGCAAGTTCAAGGACGCCTTCGACAAGACCAAGGCTTACGACGCGTTCGACGTCGTGACGACCGGGACTTATGGCGTTGACCAGATCTACTGGCAGACGTTCATCGCGGTCGCCCCGAATACCTATGCGCCGGGTGCGCCGATGGCCTTTATGTGGGGCATCGTCGCCTACAGCACGATCCCGGATGCTTACGTCAGGGTCGTCGCGGAGAACAAGCTGCTCGGCGACGTCGTCGCGGGCCTGAAGGCGGACATCGCGGCCTTGAGGCTCGCGGTCACGAACCACAACACGCGGCTCCACTCGCTCGACAACGCGAACTACACGTACCCGCCGGCCGCCTGACCGGCAGGGGGACGACCTCGCTGTCTCCCCCTTGCTCGAATCCCCCGTCCCGTCATCGTCTGCACATGGACGTCAAAGCCACCCTCGATCCTCTGCGGACGGGCCTACACAACGCGATCCTCGACGTCATCGAGAACCGCGACGGCAAGATGAGCTGGCAGGACTTCAAGGCAAGATCAAAGATACCGTGGGACCGCCATAAGCAGTGGAAGTTCAAGGAGTGGGACGTCCAGTGGTCGACCGACAAGTACGTCACCGTCGCGATCCGCGTCGGCGTCCCGACGTCTACGGTCCTCAGGCTCATGAGCGAGGCCTTGGCGGCGAAGGGGTTCCCGACGTCGTTCCCCTCGCGGACAGCCGGGACCGTGTCCCTCGCGGAGGACGCGATTACATTGTGAGCAGGCGAGGATTCGACTGCCGCGTGAACGCCGCAACTGTGAGTGACGATCATGCCCGGGCGACGCTCGTCGCCGCCATCGCACGTGCGCGGTACCAGACGCGCACGCGCGGCGACGACCTCGTCGCCCTCCACGACGCCGCCGCCGGCCGCAGGATCGCCGATCAGGCCAAGGCCACCCTCGCCGATCAGGTCGCACAGGTTCACGACGGCGACGTCGCGACGTTCTGCAAGCTGGCCCGCACCGTCGTGCCGTCAGCCTACCCGTCGCGGCTTCGTCCAGTCGGGATGCGGTCGCAAGACGACAGGACGGCACTCCGGGCGGGAGACATCGAGCACTGGGGGTGGGCTCGCCTGTGCGCCGTCGCCGACACCCTCGGTCACGACGTCGTCGTCACGCTCGTGCCGCGCCGGCCGGGTTAGTGACTTTCCAGCGCTGAGCGGGTCGAAACGGCGAGCTTCGACCCCTCGGATCCCCTCCGGACCGCCAATGCGTGGAGGGCAGCCCCGATAGTCCCTACGATAGTCCCTAAACCCATAGGAACTATCGTAGTAAAGTTCGCCAAATCATAGGGACTATCCAATCACACGATCCGACAGACGTCGCATTTGCCATCGTGTACGGCTCGCTCCTTCGGCGCGTTAAGCGTCAGACGAATTATTTTACGCTCGAAATGGCGAGTCATTTCAGATCTCTACGTTCCTTTAACGCGTCTAGGTTGTTCTTTTTGAAACGCGTCAGGAAGCGTAACTGCCAATTCGCGTATTGACTATCTCTCGATCCAGCTCAAATCTTGAGAGAAGGATGTGGATGGAGGATTCGAAATCGATGGCGAAGAAGAGCGACCCCGAGAGGCAGGCGTATCCTCGTTCGACGTTTCGTTCAGGAGACGTCGTACAGCGACTGAAGGGCGAATGTGCTCGTGTCGGCTCGCAGAGAGCCTGGGCTAAGCAAGCGGGTGTTTCGGAGGCGTATATATCGGACGTTCTCGCGGGACGCCGTGAACCGGGCGAAGCCATCCTCACGGTGCTCGGGCTCACACGCCAGGTGGTCTACGTCGAGACCGAGGTCCGGACATGAGCGCGCCTTCTCCCGCGTTCGGCCTGGTGTGGGTCGTGAAGGGCTTGCGCCAGACGCATCGTGGCCCTCGGGTGCTGTGCGTGGCCGAAGGCACGCCTCTCTTCCACGCCGCTTACGACGTCTGTCGGGAGCCGCTTCGGGACGTCGGGTTCGGCTTGGACCGGGAGAACAATTCGCGAGCCGCGTACTGGCATCGCCTCGATTGCGACCCCCACGTGGTTCTCTCCGTCGTCGCGGAGGCGACGGTCGCCGGGCGGGCCGAACTCGTTAGACGCGAGGAGGAAAGGAACCGGCGTCAGGCCGAGATCGCGGCACTGATCGAGCACGCGGCGACCCAGCTCGCGGCGTCGCGTGAGGACGCTCGGCGGCGCTTGGCCGATCTAATCCGCGGTGCGCGGCGATGGTCCGTTCACCCGTCGGTACGTGACGAGGCCATCGCGCTGACGCGTCAGGAGGCGCTTGACGCGGTAGAGACCGAACGCGCGCTCCTCATCGTAAAGCGCGCCGGCGACACCGTCGAGCGGGCGCACGCGCGGGCGGAACGCGAGGCCCGCGACGACGGTGATCGCGCGCGGGCCCGGGATCCCGAGGTCCGCAAGGCCGCACTGAGAGCGTGTCGCGTGATCACCGCGCAAGACGACGACTGGGCCGCCGACCGGAACGACATCGGCTGGAGCAAGTCCACGACGCTCCTGGGGCACGCGCTAGCCGAGAAGAAGACGCTCTCACGGAAGGCCACCGCGAACGCGCTGGCGATCCTGCGCATCCATCGCGGCCAGGTCGCGGTGGATCTTCACGCCCTCCTTTTCGGAGCCTGACATGGCCGGGACCGCATCCGCCCGCGGGGTCAACGAGGACGCGCACGTTTACCGCGACCCCAACCCGGTCGTCGTCGCCCGTCTCGTCGACGACCTCTGCTACGGCCCGGAGGCCGCCGGAGAGCGCTGGCACTGGTGCAGCGCCAAAAAGATCGCGACGCTCGCGTCGTTGGGACGGGCGGTTCTCGGGCAAGCCGCGAAGGCGGGCGGACGTCCACGGAGAACGTCACCCGCCCAGGAGGCCGCAGCCATCGAGCTCGCTTTTATCCTTTCGTCGACGGCGGCGGCCGTCGAGGCGAGCGGCATCTACGACACGACGATCCGCGGGATCGCGACCCGTCGCGGCGTCTTCGACATGCCGAAGGCCTCGGTCGCGGCCCGGGTCGCCGCGACGCGTGACGGCGTCCTCGCCAAGCGCGGCGACGCCGAGGGCGAGGCGGCGCGG